>PWGF01000477.1 GCA_003554375.1 Spirochaetaceae bacterium | reverse complement strand
CCGTTGATCGTCGCGTTCTCCGCCGTAAACACACACCGTGTCTTCTGGGCCGACCGACGAAGAAGCTCGCTATCCATGGGCTTTATTGAAGGCATATGCAGGACTTCCGCTTGAACCCCCTGCGTAGCCAGCGCTTCAGCCGCGCTGAGACACCGATGCGTCATCACGCCCGTTCCAACGAGCGTTACGTCGGAGCCCGTCCGCAGAGTCACCCCCTTCCCCCATTCGAATTCGTATCCGTCATCGAAGAGCTCCGGCACTCCATATCGCGTCACGCGATAGTAGACCGGCCCCGGAGTCTCCAGAGAACGACGCATAACTGCTGCCAGTTCCGCTCCGGTGCCGGGGTCAGCCACCTTTAAGTTCGGCAAAGCGCGCATCACCGCGATATCCTCGATGCAGTTGTGTGATGCCCCGGCCCGGCTCGTGGGCACACCGACATACGACCCCGGTATCTTGACATTCAATGCGGGGAAGCATATTGAAATTGCCAGCTGATCCAACGCACGCCGGGAGGCGAATGCGGCAAACGTAGAAGGAATAGCAATGAATCCCTCCGTAGCAAACCCGGCGGCCAGACCGAAGAGATTCTGCTCCGCAATTCCAACTTGGTAGAATCGATCTGGGAAGGCCTTCTTGAACGTGGTAGCCTTCGTGGATGTGTGTAAGTCCGCATCCAGAAACACCATATCTTCGTAGAGGTTGCCAAGCTCCACGAGAGTGTCGCCGAAGGCATCGCGCATCTCTCTTGTCTGAGCATTCTTCTTTGCCGAAGCCTGACTACTCTCCGCCATAGAAACTCTCCTTTGTACTGCTCTCAGCCAGTCGGCTGTAGCCGCGCTCCGGCTTGTCGTAGTTACGACAAAGCTCACGAAGCATGGCGTCAGCAGTGGCCGGATCGGGTGCGTGGGTGTGCCATTTGTAGTTAAATTCCGCCTGCTCGACGCCCTTCCCTTTGACGGTGTGAGCGATAATCACGGTAGGCGTTCCATTTGGTTCGATCCATCGGGCCCGATGAACTGCCGTTGCAATCTCCTGCAAGTCGTGGCCGTCGACCTCGATAACCTTCCAGCCAAACGCCCGCCACTTGTCCGCTAACGGTTCAACACTCATCGCCTCCCAGAGAAAGCTCTTTGCGACCACCTTGTTATAGTCGACGATTCCGATCAGATTATCCGCACGGTAGTGCGAAGCGGCCATCGCTGCTTCCCAGTTATTCCCTTCGTTGAGCTCACCGTCTCCCATGATACAGAAGACTCGACTCCGCGGATTCTCTTTCCTTCTCAAGGCAAGGGCCATTCCTAACGAGACGGATAGCCCCATGCCCAACGGCCCGCCGGAAGCCTCGATACCCGGAGCGGACTCAGTATGGGTGTGCCCCTCGAGGCCGCCAGGTTCGCAGTAGTCATAGATCCGGTCTCTGTCGATGAACCCCCTCGAGGCAAGAGCGGCATACAGCCCGGGAGAACCGTGAGCCTTGGAGAGAATCAGGCGATCGCGGTTTTCCCACTTCGGCTGATTCGGATCTATATCCATCGCGTGGAAGTACAGCACGGCCAGCAGCTCCGCCATGGAGAATGACCCTCCTATATGCCCCCACGTGCTATACGTGATCATCTCCAAAGAGAGAACTCTGATTTCGAACGCTCTGTCGCGCAGTTCCCGGCACATATCTTCCGTCAATTTCATTTATCAACACTCCTCGGCAGAAAAACAGCGTCGACACATCGGGCTTTTGTGTATGAGGATTGCCTTATTCTGTATCCATGTGCGGCATATTGAACATCCGCCATATGAGTTTACTGTAGACCAGCATGGCGCTGTTGTCAAGACAAAATATTGGTAATTTTGTGTTGCCATTCTGGGGTCCACCGTATACTGTGTATGGAGTATTATGTATACTACATATTCATCAGTCTACTGTCACCGCCCGAACTCCTTTGGAAAGCTGCTCTATCCCGGCGAGACAGTTCGACCGTTCACCTGTTGAGAAAGGAGTACATATGCGCGACCGACGTACCCACGAAGATCTCGAGCGGATCGCCTGGAATCTTCGCGCCCACGTTGTTCGAATGATTGGGGTAGAACACCCGGGACATCTCGGCGGCTCAATGTCGCTTGCCGAAATCGTCTCCGTCTTATTTTTCTTCGCCATGCGTTTCGACCCGCGTAACTTGCATGATCCCAACCGAGATCGCCTCGTTCTCAGCAAAGGTCACAGCGTGCCGGTCCAATACGCAGCACTGGTCGAACTAGGCGTTATCGATTCATCGGAGATGGCCTGTTTCAAAACCATCCGCGGCATGCTGCAGGGGCATCCCGATATGGAAGCCACTCCCGGAATGGAGGCCGTCACCGGATCATTGGGACAAGGGCTGTCAATCGCCTTCGGAATGGCACTCGGATTACGGAGCGATGAACGTTCGTCTCGTATCTACGTTATCATCGGAGACGGAGAGTTGGCGGAAGGGCAAATCTGGGAAGCCGCCATGGCCATTGCACGGTACAAACTCGGTAACATCATCGCCTTTGTCGATCGAAACGGCCTGCAGGCTACTGGAGCGACGAAAGATGTGTTCGATATCCCGTACATCCAAGAGAAGTGGCAAGCATGCGGATGGAACGTGCACACTACAAACGGTCACGATATCCCGGCGCTCTGCGATGCACTGTCTTGGGCTCACGGGGACACCCAATCACCCTCAGTGATCATCGCAGAGACCGTGAAGGGCAAAGGAATCTCATTCGCCGAGCATTCCCCCTCTTTCCACAACGGAGCGCTGTCGCAAGAGCAATACGATACCGCTATCGCGGAGATCGAAGCAGTTCGCAGGAGTTTCGCATGAGTAATAGAAGGAACTTGCGCCAAGCCTACGGTCACGCACTGGTCCAGCTAGGGCGGAACAACCCGGACATCGTCGTGCTGGAGGCAGACCTCGGGAAGTCTACGCAATCCGTCACGTTCCAACAGGAATTCCCGGAGCGCTACTTCCAAATGGGCATCGCCGAGCAGAATATGACTGCTACCGCCGCAGGACTTGCTTTGGTGAACAAAGTACCTTTCGTCCACAGCTTCGCTGTCTTCGCCTCCGGGAGAGCGTATGACCAGATCCGGAACTCCATCTGTATCCCGAATCTTCCTGTGCGCATTTGCGGATCCAGTGCCGGACTCTCTGACTTCGGCGACGGGAAAACACATCAATCAGTCGAAGACATGGCGCTCATGCGCGCGATACCTAACATGACCGTGCTGTGTCCTTGCGACGCCGTGGAAGTAGAAAAGGCCATGGCGTGCTTGTCGTATGCTGCGGGACCCGTCTATATCCGAATCAATCGCAACGATCTCCCTGTCGTGTATCCCGGTGATGAGCGGTATCATCTTGGAAAGGTGACGCGTCTTCGGGACGGGACCGACGTTGTGGTGTTCGCGTGCGGAGTCATGACGTCGATAGCGCTAGGAGCAGCTGAGATGCTGCTTGAAGAAGGGATTTCAGTCCGAGTCGTCAACGTCGGAACACTGAAGCCCTTGGAGCAACACAGTATCGCAGCGGAAGCTGCCGGTATGTCTGGAATCGTAACCGCGGAGGAGCATTCCATTATCGGTGGGCTCGGCAGCGCCATTGCGGAAGCCCTACGCTCTGTTCGGCACGGAAAGATCGAATTTGTTGGTATCAAAGACAGATTCGGCGTGTCCGCCAGAAACTACGAGGATTTGCTCGAGCACTTCGGCCTGACGTCTGAAGCCATCGCCGATGCGGTACGGAGAACGTTACAGCCATGACATTCCCACATGGGTTTCCGCCAACCACAACACAAGTCGACACTCCAGTGCTTTAGGGTCAGGGGGACCAAATGGTCAGCGGCGAAACGAGTATCCAAGGGTGTGAGGAGCTGGTAGGTCTGCCGCAGGCATCACTAAGACGAGTGGCGGGACAGCCCATTTCGGCCATGTTCCCCGCCAGACTTAGCTTCCGCACCTGAGGACACCCTGTCAGGTAGAGATTCCGTGGGTTGACCCGCCGCTTTCCTCTTCTCCGGCATCTGGGGAGGAACAACTCTTCTCGTAACAGTCCTTTCTTTCCTGCGATTTTTTCTTTGTGGACATTGTGGACAAAGTGGATAATAGACTGCGAGGATTGCAGCTACTTACCGGCCGGCAGTCCTGGGGCCCTGAGTGGAACTGTCGAGGAGTTGGGGACGGAGCGAACGTGCTGGGCACTACGCCGTAGCGCGGATACTGGAATCACGGGTGTCGCGAGTGGTTGTCTCCAATCCCAAGAAGCCCGGGCAATTGCTGAGGCACCCGCAAAGACCGACAACGTCGACGGGCGAACGTTGGCCGATCTGCTCCGCTGTCGCTACATTTCGGAAATCCGGCAGCCCTCGCCGTTTATCCCCAAGCTCCGCTCGCTCATCGCGACTCGGGAGAATTTGGTTGGAGCAAGGACGCAGTACACAAAACGCGCGAGATCGCCGGTTCCAGTGGAGACACCTCAGACTCCACCGCCGGAGGGCACCACTTACCGAAAGGTTAGGTCGCGTGCCGGGGTATGTGAGCGCGCCGGGATCCCCCGGCCACAACTGGATTCGTTGTTCACGGGGGAAGAGAAGGCGGTCGCAGGGCTCCGAGAATACATCGACACTATTAGACGCCCTCAGGTGGAGGTGAAAGGAACTTGGAAGCGTAAATCGTCGTTAGACCCCAACAAAATCGGAAAAGAACCAAAAATCCCTCGTTCTGGCTCAATTACCCCTTAAGCCCCCGAACCTCATGCCCGAAATCGAACTCCCATCCCTCCAGATCGACGCAAAGCTGAAATCGGAGTACCTCCCGAGTACTGGCCTCCTTTCCAGACGGGTCGCTCCGCCATTCCCGCAACCTCCCGTCGAATCCGAGGACAATGGGCGGGTAAGCTACGTTAATCTTTGGGCCATAAGCCTTCGAGGGTCTGATCGGGTCCCTTCCTCACGGGACCGACCAGCATCACACCTCGACGCAGTGAGTCAATAGGCCGTACCTCTTGCCGTGGAGGTAATGGAGCGTTTGAAACCGCTCAGGAATCCAGGCCCCGTCGAAAAAATCCGACTCCGCCGAGGCGTCCACGACCTCGCAGATAAGCAGGTCGTGACTTTGAACCGCATGGGTATCGACGACCCGGCACTCTAAATGACCGGCGCACTCGGCAACCAAAGGAGGCTCTACCAGATTAGCCTTCACCGGTGTCAGGCCGCAATACGCGAACTTGTCAATCTTGCGCCCCGTGACCGTGCCGGCTAAATGGGTCTGTTTCAATAGGGAACGCCCTGGGACGTTGATCGTCAATTCGTTATTCCGCCGAATCAGCTCATGCGTGTAACGTACGCGGTTCACCGCCAGGAGAACAAGACATGGATCCATGGTCTTCACAGGCGTCTGCCAACTGAACGTCATTAAGCTGGCGCGGTCAGCCGTGCCTCCAGCGACGAGCAGAACGCAGCCGGGCTCCACGATCCACTTTGCATTCTTCAGCGGCACTTGCGTCTTCATCGGCGAACTCTCCTTATCATTTATCGCAATGCTACTGAAGAAGCACCTGCCGCTGCAAGCCGGCGTTTCGCGCAGCAGAGATTCCCAAGATGAATATGGCGAGGTCTCACAGAGGTGGTTTGCAGGGCGGGTGCTGACACCGAGGATCCACACGACTGCCCGGCGGCACGCTACGGGCCGAGCAATGGTTCCCGGAGAGAGGTTAAGTTGTCAGCATCCATAGTACATACGCAATCCGCGCCGCCTCACGCGCGGAAGTCGGGAGTCAGAGAATAGAGGAATGTGTCTCTACTCGGAAGCCGAACGGTGTGTTCGGTGGCGTTTCGCCCGATGCCGGCGGTGGCGCCGGCGTGGTTCTAGCTTGCCGCCTTGTAGCAAGTTCCGACGAAGCACTTGGCGTTGACGAACGTCTTAAGCAGCACCGGACGCCGGCCGTAGCGATGCTCCCGGTGATCGGGCCGGGGGCGGCAAAGACGAGAAATCACCCGTGTAAACGAGGCGTGGCAAATGGATATGACCTAAGCTGAGCGATTCCGGCAAGTAGAAAAATACCTCCTTTTGGTGTAATAGTTTAGAAGCACAAACAAAAACACCCAGGAGGTATGCTCAGAATGACCCCAATAGCCGATTCCGCCAAGGCCCACATCGACGCTATCCGTCGGCCGTTGTTGGTGATGACTATCTCCTGCTCTTCGGGCAACTGCTTCCAGATCTGGGACGGAGAGGTGCGTATGTCTCTGACGGTAATGAACTTCATCGCCGGCACCTCCGTACGAGCAGAGTCTACGCCATTGTCGCCCGGATGTCAGCGAATCTGGCTACCCCGCACAGGGCAAACGCAGTTGGGCCGGTACTGTTTTCCGACGGCGGCGAGAAGACGATGAAACGCCTACTTCCTCCCTGGTCACTACGCCGTCGCCCGCGCGCACGGCTTCACCCTCGCCACGCGAAACGAGAAGGATTTCGACGGATGTGGGATCCCGGTGGTCAATCCGTTTCACGCCACGTGATCGTGACCCGGAGGCTTCTCCCGATTGGCTGAACTGCGAATCCCAATGCGGCGAGCGGCGAATCCCAGTTAGCCGAAATGTTGTTCGCAATTGGCCGAGGGTTAATTCCCAATCGTACGTGGATACGTTCCCAATCAGCCGATAGAGTTGTGCTATGAATAGAGGCCCGTTGTACCACCCTCGGCTACTCGAAAGACGAATTGCCGAGGCAATGGCGGACACTCCGGTTGTCGTGATCGCGGGGCCACGGCAGTCTGGAAAGACAACCCTCGTGAAACGGATGACCGGGGAGAGCTTCGCATACTTGAGCCTGGATGACGCGGTAACCCGCCTTGCCGCGAAGGAGGATCCGGTGGGACTCCTGCGCGGCAAGGACCGCGCAGTAATCGATGAGGTCCAGCGCGCTCCGGGGCTTCTGTCAGCCACCAAGCAAGACGTAGACAAGGAACGCCAACCCGGGCGCTTCCTGCTGACCGGCTCGGCGAACCTCATGGTACTTCCGACTATTACCGAGTCGCTTGCAGGGCGGGCAGAAATCCTTCATCTCCTCCCGTTGTCACAAAGCGAGCTCCGTGGGAATAGCGCAAACTGGATTGGCGCCGTCTTCAGCCGGACCGTTCCCACACCGGCGGTCCCGGCGGTCGGCGATGACCTAGTGGAGATTGTGCTCAGCGGCGGGCACCCGGAAGCGGTGAGGAGATTCTCGCCGCGACGACGAACGTCGTGGTTAACGCAGTACGTAGATGCGCTCGTACAGCGTGATATCCGTGACATTGCGGATGTGGCGCGGTTGAGCCACACGCGAGCTTTCGTGCGAGCTCTTGCGCTTACGTCGGGGCAACTGTGCAACTATAGCGCCCTCGGCGCAAAGGTCGCTATCGATCACAAGTCGGCCGTTCGTTACGTAGGAGTGCTGGAGAACATGTTCTTGCTTCGGCGTCTTCGACCGTACAGCTCGAACAAACTCAAGCGCATGGTGAAGACTCCAAAGCTTCATTTCCTCGACTCGGGACTGCTCTGTGCGTTGATCGCGTTGAACGCCGACACGGTCAAGATGGATCGCGATCGATTCGCCTGTGCGCTCGCAAGCTTCGTCTACTCGGAGCTGCACAAGCACGCTACGTTCGCGGACGACGACTACAAGCTGTTCTTCTACCGCGATCGGGACAAGGCTGAGTGTGACTTCATCATCGAGAGCTCGCGTGGTGAAATCGTGGCTGTGGAAGTCAAGGCGGCGGCAACCGTCCACGAGCACGATCTTCGCACGCTTCGACGTATTTGCTCGGCGGCCGGCTCCGCGTGGGCAGGAGGGGTAATCCTGTACGATGGGCACGAAACCTACTCGCTTGGCTCCGGCATCTGGGCAGCGCCGATATCACGACGCATTCGACTCGTTCCTCCGGGAGCTGAAAGAGAACCTGGAGGGCTGAGTACAAGAAGATGGATTCCGGTGTCGACTACTAACCCGAGCACCGGCTACAGCGCCCGGCTGTTGCGCATCAGCTTGAGCACCTTGTTCGATCTCTTATCTTCTCACGTTATCTTCCCACGTCGTCCTCAAGTTGGATCTTCCGTGCCTCAAGCTGCGCCAGTTCATTCTTGAGTTTCTTGATTTGCGCCTTCACCTTTCGCAGCTCCGTCTTCTTCTTCTCGCGCGACAGGCGAGCCTCTCCGAGTTCTTCTGCGATGTACTGTTCCAGCTGCGTCCGCAGCAGTCTCAGATATGGATTGCCCCGGACCGATCCTTCGCGGTATTCCAGTTTGCCGGCGCGAATGCCCTCCACGATGAAGTCGCGGTTGACGCCGTACTCCTTCTTCGCCGTGACGTCGCTGAGCGTTGCCCCTTTTTCATTCCACTCGCCGCAATCTGCCATGCTGCTTCTCCAACCGAACAATGACTACACGGTTCCGCGCGGACTCGTTCGTCCGGCGCATTCTGCCCCCACAACAACCGGGCCGCTGTTCCTGACCGGCGGTCTCGAATCCCGTGACAAGCCGGGATCGTCGATGGAACTTCCGGGAGAGCCTCGCCGAGTACATCACACGGGCGCTCGGAATGGAAGTCGTGGGGCTGAAACGCAATCCTCATCGGCCTCCACAGATAGTCAGCGGTGAGGACCAGACAGCACCCCATGGCATGCCAGTCTCTCAGAGCCCCGGCATGCCCGGCGATCCCAAGATGCCCGGGGACGCGATCACCATCGATAGGGTAAACGCAGTTGGACAACCCGCCTGGAAGCGCAGCGGCGAGCGGGCAGTCGTGGGCGCTTGCCGGAGCCCCTGGTGGTGTGGTGAGGCGGGTGAGTACTCGCT
>PWGF01000483.1 GCA_003554375.1 Spirochaetaceae bacterium | reverse complement strand
CTTCGCCGAAGAGGTGAGTGGGCGACTTGTGACCGGGGGGGAAGACGGCGATAACACCGATAACGGCGACGACGCCGGTAGCACCGAGGAGATAGATCTCGGAGATTCGCTCCCCGGAGATGACAATGAGTAGAGTTACGAGTGAGCTTTCGACCGCCCGAGCAACCTACCCGAATTGGCTGGAACGGTACCGAGGACTTCATAGAGCGATTGGGAGGGCCGCCGCCGCGGTGTTTTTCCTTGCCGCGGGAGTAATGCACTCGTGGGCAGGCGAAGCGCTCGAAATCGAGAGTGACCGGTGGGAAACGGTCTTCGCCGAGGGCCGGGAGCGGACGGTGCTCACGGGCAATGCCCGGGTTCGGAGCGACCGTTTCACGGTGTCGGCGGACCAAATCGAGCTATTTGGAGACAACTTCCGCTACGTCCAGACCAGTGGGAACATCTCCATGACGGACGAGGAACGGGGTCTCTTCGTCACCGGAGATCGCGTGTTCCTAGACCGCGATCGCGAGCTGATCCGCGTCGAAGGAAACGCCGAAATGGAGGATCGTGAGAACGAACTCGTTGTCCGCGGCGGATTTCTGGAGAATCGGGGCGAGGACGAGCTCGCGATCGTCCAGGTTGGAGTCCGAATCCTGCGAGAGGATCTTGTGGCCCGGGCGGAATTTGCGCGCTACTTGCGAGCGGAGGATGTGCTTGAGCTGTCGGGACTGCCGGTTGTCTTCTGGCAAGACGACGAGTACCGGGCTGCACGGATCGTGATTGATCTTTCGACCGACGAGATTGTCCTGCAAGGGGACGTTCGCGGGGTAATTCGTTCCGGGGAGGACGAGGAGCCGGATACTCCCGAGGAGTTTGAAGCTGATCGCGGTGTCGAGTAGAAAAACGGCCGTGCTAACCGAGTGAGGGGCGAGCGGCACGTTGGCGCCGGCGAGTGAAGTCACGCGGCGGAGAAGGGTATGCGATTGAAGGAACAGACGATGGAAGCAACGGAAAGCTCCCAGACTGTCGGCCCGACTGGAAAAACCGACCGCCTCTTCGCCCAGGGCTTACGGAAGCGCTTCGGCAAGCGTGAGGTGGTCCGTGGGGTGGATTTCTCAATGTACGCCGGGGAGATTGTCGGATTCCTGGGACCGAACGGCGCAGGGAAGACGACCGTCTTCTACATGGTAGTGGGGTTCATCCGCCCGACCGCCGGGACGATCTGGTTGAACGGTCAGGACGTATCGCGGTATCCGATGTACCGAAGAGCACGACTCGGAATATCGTATCTTCCCCAAGAGCCGTCGGTTTTTCGAAAGCTAACGGTCGAGCAGAATATCCTCGCGATACTGGAGACTAGGGGAGATCTTTCGCGCCGCGAGCGGCACAAGAAGCTGGATTATCTTATCGATGAGCTCGGGATCCGTCAGAACCGCAAACAGCAAGCATATACTCTTTCTGGTGGCGAGCGACGTCGAACCGAGATTGCTCGGTCCCTGGCAATCGAACCGCGGTTTCTCCTGTTGGACGAGCCCTTTGCGGGAATCGATCCAATCGCTGTCTACGAGATCAAGAGCATCGTGAGCGAGCTATCGGAGCGGGGAATCGGCGTAGTGGTTACCGACCACAACGTGCGCGACACCATGGAGATAACGCACCGCTCATATATCATCAAAGATGGCGAAATCGCGGTCGAGGGTACGCGTGACGAAGTGATGGCCAACGACGTGGCCCGAAAAGTCTACCTCGGCGACTCCTTCCAGATGTAGCGTTGTGAAACGGTTCTCTGCGGAGAGTGGCTACAAAGGCGCTTCGAACGTTGACAAAGCACATGGGCTCATCCATCATAAGCATGATGATAGCTTTACTTGGGCGGAGGCAATAGGTGCAGGTTCAGAAACCTGCCTTAGTGCAGGAACAGAAACTCAAGATGAACCCACAACTGTACCAGAGCATCCAGCTGATGGCTCTGCCGGTGCAGGAGTTGAAGTTCCGGATTCAGCAGGAGTTGGAGAATAATCCCGCCCTGCAGGTCGTTGAGGATCGCTCGTCGGTAAGCCTGGAAGAAGTCACGGATGTACCTGCCGATCGGGACATCTACGAGTATTTCGAGAACACCTCCGATAGCGGCTACCAAGGGTATGACGACGAAGCTGGTGAGGCAAAACGCCGCTTCATGGAGGGGGCGTTGTCCCGGCCGGAGAGTCTTGAGGAGCATCTGCTCTGGCAGTTGCGGTTGCAGCCCATCAGCGAGCGAGATTTCGAGGTCGGGGAGCTTCTGATCCGTAACCTGGATGCGAACGGCTTCCACCTGGAGGCGCCGCAATCTCTGGTGAGAGCGGAGGAAGAGGAGCGGCTACATCGCCTCATGGAGATGATCCGCACCTTCGAGCCTGTGGGAACGTGCGTTCGCGACTACAAAGAGAGCCTGATCGTCCAGAGCCGACTTTCCCATGGTGCTCCCGAGGGCACTGAAGAGATAATCGCGTACCACTTGGAGAAGCTGGAGCGGGGCAAGACCGCGGAAACCGCACGGGCGGCGGGGATGACTGAGGAGCAGGTACGGGAGTGTCTCTCCTTCATACGAACGCTGACCCCATTTCCGGGCAGACTCTTCTCGAGCGATCAACCCACCTACGTTGTTCCGGACCTCTTGGTAACGATGCGCGAGGGGCAGTTCGTTATCATCCTCAATGACGAGGAGATGCCCGTGCTCGGCATCGATCCTTTCTTCGAGCGAGTGGAGAAGGAGGGCGGTGACGGCAGTCGCTTCGCGCGCTCGAGTTCACGGGAGGCCCGTTGGTTCATCCGAAGCGTGCAACAGCGCAATCAGACGCTCCTGAAAGTCGCTCGTGCAATCGTGGAGTTCCAGCGGGACTTCTTTCTTCGCGGACCCAAGCATTTGATTCCCCTGACTCTGAAGGACATTGCGAACGAGATCGGGGTCCACGAGGCCACCGTTAGTCGGATTACTACGGGAAAGTACATGCAGACCGAGTGGGGCATTTTCGAGCTGAAGCATTTCTTCAGTAACTCCATCTCGGGAGCAGGCTCGAACGGATCGCGCTTTTCGAAAGAAGGCGTGAAAGAGATCCTCAAGGAGATCTTGGCGGAGGAAGGGGACGGTCGACATCTCTCGGACCAGAAGCTTTCGGATCTTCTGAAGAAGCGGGGCATAAACATTGCCAGGCGCACTGTGGCCAAATACCGCCAGGAGCTGGATGTCGGCTCGTCATACGATCGGGGAGGATCCACGCCCTGCTGTGTGCGGGGGCAAGGCTAGAATAAACAGGAGGCATATGTGAATCTCGAGATGAAAGGGGTCCATTTCGACCTCGATGATGATACGCGTGAGTTTATCCGTGCCAAGCTCGAGAAGATCGACTTTGCTCGAGACTATATTGTGGATCTACGGATCACCATGACGAAAGAGAAAAGCGATTTTGTCTTGGAGGCCACGATTCACTTTCGCTGGGGAAGCAATAGCCACATCTCACTGCGCGAGTTCGAGCTTCATCCGGGTCTCGAGAAGCTTGTGGACAAGATCGATCAGAAGGTGCGGAAGGAGAAGGACAAAATCACGGAGCACAAGGAGCACTGAGCTCTATGTCGGCTCGGTTCACCGTTCTCGATCTTCTGAATCTCGATCTGCGCGAGCACAACGCACTGGAATTAGTGTGCCTGGGAGGCCGCCCGGGGCTGGAACGGGAAATCGCCGTTCCGGACCTCAATCGCCCGGGGCTTGCGCTCAGCGGTTTTTTCGAGAACTTCGGTTCGGACCGAGTGCAGATCTTCGGCCGCGGCGAGACCGCGTATTTGCACCAGTTGGACAAGGAACGACGTACAGACACGATCGAGGAGATTTTTCGGCACCCGGTGCCGTGCGTGATCTTCACTCATCAGCAACGACCGACCGATTCGTTCTTCGAGATAGCTGAGCGAGGTAACTGCCCGATCCTCCAGACTTCACTCCCCTCGTCGGAGTTCTCATCGCGGCTGATCCGTGCGCTGAGTAACGTTTTTGCGGCACGAGAGGTGGTCCATGGAACGCTTGTGGAGGTCTTTGGGCTGGGCGTGCTTCTGCTGGGCGACAGTGGTGTTGGAAAAAGTGAGACCGCTCTAGAGCTGATTGAACGCGGCCATCGGCTGGTGGCCGACGACTCGGTGCAGATTCGGTGTGTGGCCGGCAACATTCTACTCGGGCAAGGCGCTCACCGCTCACTCGGGCACCATATGGAGATCCGGGGACTGGGCATCATCAATGTGACACATCTGTTTGGAGTGGGTTCAATTCGGGATTCCAAGCAAATCCAACTGGTTGTCGAGCTGGAAGAGTGGGATAACGGTGTGGACTACGACCGATTTGGCGAAGAAGAGAGCACCACGGAGATCCTCGGAGTTCACGTACCCGATGCGCGCATCCCGGTGAAGCCGGGTCGAAACATCCCGATTATCATCGAAACGGCTGCCATGAATGAACGACTGAAGAGCATGGGCTACTACAGCGCCAAGGAGTTCAACCAGAGCGTGTTGAAGTGGCTTGAAAGCGAAAACGCCCGTAAGCTATATTTGCGCGGTTACCGCCCGTTTGATGAGTCAGCCGAACCCGAGGAAGAGTGATGACCGAAAAGCAAGTAACCATACGCAACCGTGCCGGCATCCATGCACGTCCCGCGGCCCTGATTGTACAGACGGCCAGCAGTTTCTCGTCCAAGGTGTTTCTGAAGAAGGATCACGAGACAATCAACGCGAAGTCTATTATGGGTATCATCACGCTTGGAGCCGGCTACAATAGCGAGCTGACTATAACCGCCGAAGGCCCCGACGAAGAGAGCGCAGTAGAAACGCTAGCCCGTCTATTTGAGAACCGGTTCGAAGAAGAGTAAGATGCGTGGAACACTGGCCGGGTGTTCACCTCCCGCTCTTGCGGTGCATGTAGGAGTCGGCCTACGGGTTGTCGGCTTCAGCCTGTGCCGAAACGCGGATCGGGTCGTACACGCTTCCATAGGCGCGGTATAATTGGGTCCGGAATGTGTGGGCTGCGAAGTACAGTGAAGCTCCCGGTCGCCGCGTGGCTCGTAGCTACGGTGGTAGTTATCGGACTCTCCGGATGTCGACTCGAGAACAAGTTCGAACACGAAGGGACAGTCAGGGCGGTGGCTGAAGACGGCCATATCACCGTCCAGGCGGAGCTCACGCCCTTTCTTTCCGAACGTATCAATCGGTCTATCCAGCAAGGGCTACGTGCCTATGTTCGGTTGGAAGTCCGCTTGAGAGAAGCCGAAGGCGAAAGGGCGCTCTTTGCCGAGCGCTCGATTTGTGAGCTCGATATCACTCGCGTAATCTTTTACGACTCGTTGGACGGACGATACCAGGTGCGAAGCCTCCCGGCAGGAGAGATGCCGCCGGCGATCACGGTGGAAGGTGAAGGTGAGTGCCGGCCGGAGTGCTCGCTCGAAGAGGGGACAGTGCGGTACGACTCTTTCCAGGATGCGCTCGAGCGAGCTTTCCGCCTCGATGAGCTTCGGCTCCAAGCGAATTCCGAAACTGAGCTCCGAAGAGCTACGGTGGAGCTGCGGGCTGTAGTGAAGCCACTCGTACTGGCGCAACCCATTCGGATCGTAGCTCCCTTGTTGCCCGATTACCGAAACGTGGGACCCTGGCATCGGGCCCGGATCGAGCTGCAATAGGAGAGGGGAGGATGTAGCGTGATTCGAACCAAACACAGCTCCGGATCGTACAGTATCTTGATCAGCGTGGTTCTCCTCTATCTGATCCTCATGGTGCTTGTGGTGGCGTTTGCAAACGAGGTCCTGACCGATCTGGCGGGAACGCAGGATTTGCTGGGCGGAATCGTCGTTGCGTTGGCGGTGCTCTTCCCGCTCTTCTTGTTGGCGGTGATCGGCATTCAGGTTGTCCGACTTATCCGGGAGCGAGCCGCCGCTCGGCCGGGTGTGAACTTCAAGATTCGCCTCCTGTTTTTCTTCTTCGTCGTGGTGGTGCTCTCGTCGATTCCTCAGGCGATCCTGTCGATCAACTTCATCAACACGACCTTCTCTTCATGGTACGACGAGGGTACCGGAGAGGCACTCAGGAGCGGTAGGCGGCTGGCGATTGAAGGATATAACGAGCAAGCGGCTCAGTTGGAGACGTTCTCGGAGAGCGTATTCTTTAGGGAGCTAATGCAGGACGTCGACATGCACCCGGCGCGGGTCTGGGAGAATATTCGTGCGCTCGGCGTGGCGGTCGACGGCTTCCAGGTATTCGACAACGATATGACGGAGGTCCACTTCGCCGGGGCGGAGCGTACGCAATTGCGGCCGACGCAGGCGGAGAGCGCCCGCGTAGGAAGCGTTGCAAGGGACACGACCGAGGGAGGAAGCTTCCTGCGTATCAGGAAGGACCATGAGGTCGGAGGCGAGCGATATACGGTCATTTTGAGCACGCTCCTTCCGGCCGAGTTCGAGACCGCGATAGACCGGCTCAGCCGCAGTGTAGAGACATTCACGCAAATCGAAGCGTTGCAGGACCATTTTCTCGTTGCAGTGATGCTCTTCTACCTGCTCTTCGGTATGCCGTTGCTGCTTCTGGCGCTGCTGGTCAGCATGTTCTTGAGTGAGGAGATCATCCGGCCGGTGGTGCACCTGGACGAGGCGACACGGCGCGTGGCTGAAGGTGATTACTCGTATCGGGTCCTTAGCCGCGGTGGGGACGATTTGGCTGTCCTTGCGGAGAGCTTCAACCGTATGGTGGGAGAGCTCGAGCGCTCGCGCCGGAAGACGCGGCAAGCGGAGAAGATCGCCGCATGGCAGGAGATTGCACGGCGACTTGCGCACGAGATCAAGAACCCCTTGACGCCGATCAGACTCTCCGCCGAACGCATTCTCCGGAAGTACCGGGCGGACCCCGAGGCAGCTGCCGAGGTCATCGAGAACGGGGTGGCCGGGATTCTGCGGGAAGTGCAAGCGCTCGACAGGCTGCTCACGGAGTTCCGGAGTTTTTCGCGGCTTCCGGCTCCGGAGTTGCGGGAAGTCAACCTAAGGGCGCTCCTTCGGGAGGCGATCAATGCGTACGGCGAACAATCGCTTCATGTCGATCCGAGCGGGATTCCCGAGGATCTCACGCTGCCCGCCGACCCGAACCAGCTTAAACAAGTCTTTGCCAATCTCTTCAAGAACGCGGCCGAAGCCGGCCCGGATGATGCTTCGGTCCGTGTGCGAGCAGACCTTGTCCGCCGTGAAGAGAGCCGGTATTGTAGAATACAGGTTCGGGACGACGGTCCCGGCATTTCCGGCGAGAATCAAGCGGAAGTCTTTCATCCCTATTTCACAACTAAGCGGGACGGAACGGGGCTTGGCCTCGCGATCGTGGAACGGATCGTTTTCGATCACGACGGGCAGATCTGGATCGAGAGCGAGGAAGGGGCTGGAACTACGATATTCATGGATCTTCCGCTGGACCGAGCGCAAGGAACGGAGAGTATATGAGTGCGGTTCTGGTAGTGGATGACGAGCCGGGCATTCGCGAGGTGCTATCGGACATTCTCTCGGACGAGGGCTACGAGGTGTTCACCGCCGAGGATGGATACGAGGGATTGTCGGTACTTAAGACGGAGCTGATCGATCTTGTGCTCTTGGACGTCTGGTTGCCGCGGCTCGGCGGAATGGATGTGCTCAAAGAGATCCATGAGAAGTTCACGGAGACGGCGGTAATCATAATCTCCGGACATGGGACCATCGACCTTGCGGTAAAAGCGGTGAAGATGGGCGCGTTCGATTTCATCGAGAAGCCGTTGAGCCTGGACCGGGTGACCACGCTGTGCCGAAATGCCTTGGAGATGGAGAAGCTCAAGCGGGAAAACCGCGATCTTCGACAGAGTATCGGGGGCGAGGAGGAGATTCACGGGACGAGCCGCCCGTTGCAGGAGGTGAAACGACTCATCGAGCAGAGTGCCTCAAGCGACGCGCGGGTGCTGATCACCGGGGAGAACGGGACGGGAAAGGAGTTGGTTGCACGTTCGATCCACAACAAGAGCGCGCGAAGAAGCGGCCCGTTCGTTCCGGTCAACTGCGCGGCCATTCCGGATACTCTTCTAGAGAGCGAGCTCTTCGGGCATGAGAAGGGAGCGTTTACCGGTGCTCAGTCGCGGCGACGGGGGAAGTTCGAGGCGGCCGACGGCGGCACGCTATTCTTGGACGAGATAGCGGACATGAGCCTGAACGCACAGGCGAAAGTGCTCCGGGCGACGCAGGACTTGAGCTTTGAACGCGTCGGGGGGACGCGAAGCGTGACGGTGGATGTGCGCATCATCGCCGCCACCAACCGCGATATCGAGGCCGAAATCGCGGCCGGAAACTTCCGCGAAGACCTGTTTTTCCGCCTGAACGTAGTACCAATCCGCGTTCCTCCCCTTCGCGAGCGGCTGGAGGACTTGCCGGTTCTGCTGGAAGAGTTCCTCGAACGTTTCGACAGTCGCCATGCCCCCGAGGAGCAGCGCTCGTTCTCACAGGAAGCGCTCGATTTGCTTGCTTCCTATTCGTGGCCCGGGAACGTTCGTGAGTTGAAGAACTTCGTAGAACGGATTACAATTATGTCCGATTCGCCGGTGCTGGGGCCGGAGCTTGTGCAGCAGCACTTGGGGGAGCGCCGGGGCGAATCGAGCGACGATGGCCTGGCAGATTTCTCGGACATGTCCCTCTCGGAGGCGCGGGAAGCCTTTGAGAGGCGCTTGATTGAGCGGACGTTGGCTGAGCAGGGGCATAATATCACCCAGGCGGCCCGGAAGCTCGGCATGTACCCGAGCAACCTGCATGGCAAAATAAAGAAACTCGGGATACGGGTGGAACGATGAAACAGGTTACGGAGAGACAACAGGAAGTGCTTGATTTCATCAAGGACTTCATAGCTCGTTTCAAGTTCCCTCCTACGGTCCGCGAGATCGCCACGCATTTCGGCATATCGGTAAAAGGCGCATACGACCACGTTAAGGCCTTGAACAAGAAGGGCTTGATTCGCTGTAACAGCAACCGCTCGCGTGCGATCGAGGTACTCGGGCAGGAAGAGGAGGGAGTGCCGGAACAGGAGGTGGTCCGGGTTCCCGTGGTCGGGCATGTGGCGGCGGGATTGCCGCTTCTTGCCGAGGAGAACCAGGACGGCACCATGTCGGTTCCCGGAGAGGCGCTCCAGGATTCCAAACCGCACTTCGCGCTTCGGGTGGAAGGCGATAGCATGGTGGACGCGGGCATCCACGATGGGGACATGGCGGTTTTTGTGCAGCAGCCTACCGCGGATAACGGGGAGATTGTGGTCGCGATGGTAGAGGACGCGGTCACCTTGAAGCGGTTCTACCAGGAGAAGAACCGCGTCAGGCTGAAGTCGGAGAACACCGACTATCCTCCCATCTACTCGAAGGATGTGCGCATTCTGGGCAAACTCGTGCATCTGACCCGGAGCTATGTCTAGCGCTCTTTTGCTGTTGGGCCCGGAAGAAGGGCAGAAGTCCGAATACCTCGACGAGCTCCGCGCGGGCTTAGCGAAGCGGGGTGACGGGCCACCTGAAGAGCATAAGTTCTACGCCTTTGAGACGAGCGCGGATCAGGTGGTTCAGCTTCTGCGGAACGGATCCCTTTTCAGCGGCAACCGGCTTGTGATCTATGCCGGAGTGGAGCAGCTGACCAAAGCCGCGGAGGTCCGACCCCTCGTGGAGTACCTGAAGAATCCGAGCCCCGACGCTACGCTCGTCCTCACCAGTACGGCGATAAAGGTCCATTCGGAGTTGCAGAAGGTTATCGATCGGAACGCGACCA
Organism: Spirochaetaceae bacterium; assembly: GCA_003554375.1. GTDB lineage: Bacteria > Spirochaetota > Spirochaetia > DSM-27196 > SKKC01 > PWGF01. The sequence goes on along the minus strand of PWGF01000483.1, from coordinate 21,845 downwards.
AGATCTTCTGGGAGATGTTCGATAGTCAGAAGGTCGGTTGGGTCAGCGGCTATCTGCGTCGCAAGGGGGTCCGCATTACCGAGGCGGCTGCCGAGTTCCTTCTCGAGATGGTAGAGAACAACACGAACGATCTCAAGCAGGCGTGTGACGGGGTGGCGCTGGTTGCTCCGGAGGAGCGCCCCGTGGATGTGGATGACATCGAGGAGTTCATCTATCACAGCAAGCAGGAGAACGTCTTCACCCTCTTCGAGCACATCGCGGCCCGCGACCTGCAGACCGCCTTGGAGAGCCTGAACGCCCTGGTGTTGGGCGGAGAGGGGCATCCAGCTGCGCTGCTTGCCGGGATTCTGTGGCAGGTGAGAAGGGTATTGGCGCTCCAGCGCTATCTGGACGATCATCATCGTCCGGAAGAAGCCTGCCGTTTGGTAGGCATCCGGGGAAGGCGCAACCAGAAGCTGTTCGAGCGTGCTGCCAAGGAGTATCGCCGCGCCGAGCTCGAAGCAATCGTTGCCCTTATCGCCGACTATGAGGAAGCCACCCGTCAGGCGCGGCCGGTATGGCATCGGCTCTTCCTTGAGATCTTCCTCTATGACGTGATCGTACGCCGGGGCAACCGGCCTCAGTCATACCGGCCCGAGATGGGGTCCTACCTGTAGCACGGACCAGCAGAGCGGCCGGCGTGAACAAGTGCCGGAGGCGCCTGAGGCTCGCCCGGCCCGCCTATGTGCGCCGCTCCTTCTCCCTCTCTTCTTCTTCGCGCTCATCTCCTTCCGGTTCGGTCGAGTCGGGCTGTGGCGAGTGGGTTCTCTGCTCGGAGAGATCGGTTTCGACCAACGCCTCTTGGACCGCGCGCGCAATCTCCTCGGGGATTCCCGTCTCGGCGGCAATGTGGGAGGCGGGTGCCTCGGCGATTGCCGCGGGAGAGCCGAATGCTCGGAGGAGGGCGCGGCTGCGGGCAGGTCCGATTCCGGGGACGCTCTCGAGCGTTGAGGTTGCGATATCCTTGGACTGGAGGCTTGCCCGGAACTCAGTGGCGAATCGATGCGCCTCGTCGCGAACCTGCTGGAGAAGCTGAAGCGGGGGAGAGCCGGGCGGCAGCGTGATGGGCTCGGACCGATCCGGCAGAAAGACCACCTCGTTCCGTTTGGCAAGGCCGACAACGGGAACGCCCTCCAGTCCGAGCGCCTGGAGCATGCCGTGGACTGCGCCGACCTGACCTTTGCCACCATCCACGACAACGAGATCGGGTCTCGCCAAGCCTTCGTTGACGACTCTCGTGTAGCGTCGCGCAGCGGTCTCCCGCATTGCCTCGAAGTCATCGATGCCTCCGCCGAGGGACTTCATATGGAAACGGCGGTATCCGTTTTTGTCCGGCGCGCCGGCCCAGAACGACACCATCGCCGCCACCGGATGCTTCCCCTCCACGTGTGCAATATCGAAACCTTCGATGCGCATCGGAGGAGCGCCCAGTTCCAAGACGCTCTGAAGCTCCTCCACCGCCGGCAGATTGCCTCGCTCTCGAATCCGGCGCTGCAGATCGTGCCGCGCGTTCTCCGCAGCCAACGCCATGATCGACCGATCGCGCGCAGTCTCCGGAAGCGAGATTGTGACCTCGGTGTCGAACTCGCGCCGGAAAAAGGTGGAGAGCGTCGCAGAGCCGACCTCGATTGGGAGGTAGAGCCTGCTTGGGGGCTGCCGCACCTCGGAATAGTACTGGAGCAAGAACTGCAGCAGGTCCTCCTCCTCGGAGGCAAAGACCTCAGTCCGAAACATGTCGCTTCCGAGCAATTTACCGCCGCGCATCTGGAATACGACGAACCCCGCAAGTTCCTGCTCGGTTGCGTACGCGACATAGTCGCGGACGTCGGGGTCGTCGTCGATGACCTGTTGTTCGCCGGAAAGATCCTCGACTGCGCGGATCATGTCTCGGAATCGCGCCGCACGCTCGAAATCGAGCTGCTCAGCGGCATGGCCCATTCGGCCTTGCAGATCCGCGACAACCGTTTCGTTAGAACCGGAGAGAAGGTGCTTCACCTGTTCCACGTTCTCCCGGTAGTCTTCTTGTGAGATCCGGCCCGCGCAGGGAGCTGAGCAGCGGCCGATATGGAAGTAGAGACACGGCCGGTCCCGGGACTTCACGGGTCCGCGGCACTTGCGGAGTGGGAAAAGCTGCTCGATCAGCTCAAGGTAGGTATCGATGCTACCGACGTTCGTAAACGGACCGAAGTAGGTCGAGCCGTCGCGTACCACGTTCCTGGTGCGGAATACGCGGGGGTACGGCTCGTTCGTGACGCGGATGACGGGATAGGTCTTTCCGTCTTTGAGGTTTATGTTATAGCGCGGTTGGTGGCGCTTGATGAGCTGATTTTCCAGAAGCAGCGCCTCGTACTCGTTTCGGCAAACGATGGTCTCGAGACGGTGCACGCGGCGTATGAGCACCTGCGTTTTCGGATCTTTGTCCCCGCTGAAGTAGGAGCGGAGGCGGCTCCGCAGGTTCTTGGCCTTGCCTACGTAGATGGTGTCGCCGCGGGTATCGTACATAAGGTACACGCCCGGCTCGCCGGGAGCAGCCGCGGCTTGGTCGGGAGCAGCTCGATCATTCATAGGACGTGAGTATAATGTACGTAGACGGAGCGAGCGAGAAAACCGGGAAGGGGTTGAACCGGGACCGCGGGCGAAATATCGGCCGGAATGCCGCCGGCGGCCGTGCCGGCAGTGGCTCTGATGGAGGCAGCAATCGCCGCGGCCGTGCCGGCAGGTGCCCGGTTAGCGGCAGCTTTGGAGCTTTTAGCTCGGCCGGCGGTCGCCTGAGCCGGTTGCTGGGCGTCGGCGTGGTGGCAGTGTGCCTCGCCGTGGTGGCGGCGGACGGAGCCGGCGCCCTTCCGGGCTTCACCGAGACGCTGGAAGTCGGCGGCGATACCGGATGGCCCGCCTTTGTCGAGCAGCAGGGCGTGCGGCTGCGATCGGGTAGGCGCGGCAACGACGAGGTCGTACTTGCGCGTCGACACCTGGAGCCTACTGCACACAGCGACCTTCTCTTGCGAGCACTCCCCGGAGAAGACCAAGGAGCGGCGGTCGACGAGACGAGGCGGTATCGTATTGTCTCGGATGATACCGAAGCTTCAGAACAGTTTCGCGTAGGTGATGGCCCCGGACTGCTCTTCCGAGAGGGGGGGGAAGGGATTGTGCTGGAACCTGGGCGAGACGCCCTCTTCTATCCCGGCCGAGCGTGGGAAGGCTTCACGCTTTCATTCTGGCTCTTTCCCGTGAGTCTCGACGAGGGCGAAGAGATCGTGAGCTACCACGGGGTCCGACTGGAGGGCAATGAGCCGGTGAGCCAGCAGTTCCGAGTCTCAGTCACCGGAGGACGCCTGCAGGTCAGGTTCGAGAACTTCTTCACGCTTCCGGATTTCGAAAGAACGAGCGTCGTTCTGCGAGGGCGGCAGCGGCTTCTGCGGCGGCAATGGGAACACCATACGATTCGTTTCTCGCCGCAGACGGGTATGATAGAATACTTGGTGAACGGCGAGCCCGTGGACATCGACTACGCAACTGAAACGGGGACCGAGGGCGGAACAGTTTTCGTTCCGGCCGTCGGCACCGAGTCAGCTCGCCGGCTTACGGTGGGAGCCGGCTTTCGCGGTGCGCTGGATCAATTCCATCTGAGCTCGCGGTTCGATCCGGTTCCGCAGTTAGACGAGTATCCGGACGAGCCCGGCACTGTAGTGACGGAGATGTTCGATCTGGGGCGCGCCGGCGCTGAGCTCAAGCGACTAGAGGTCGATAAGGAGACACCGAACGGTACGGATGTCGATATCTGGATGCGGACGGCGGATCTCTATGACGATACGGGCAACCTGGATGCGGAATGGGAGCGAGTCGAGGCGGCGGAGCTCGACAAGGCGAATGCGGAGCGTTACGTACAGTTCCGCCTCCGGCTCTATCCCGACGGCGCCGGAGAGAGAACGCCGATCGTTCGCTCGATCGGTCTGGAGCACGTTCCGCGTCGACCTCCCGGTGTCCCGGAGAAGCTTCGCGCAACTCCCGGTGACGGTCGCGTCGAGCTCGACTGGGATCCGGCTCCGGGAGCGCAGGTTGCGGGGTATCGCGTCTACTACGGGACGCGCCCGGGGCGGTATCTGGGGGAGACGGCAGCCGAGGGGCCGAGTCCGGTCGATGTCGGCGACGAGACGAGCGCCGAGTTGACCGGGCTGGAAAACAGTACCCGTTACTACTTTGTGGTGCGCGCGTATGACGACGCCTCGAAGCCGAATCTGAGTGCCTCATCCGATGAGGCAAGCGCGCGGCCGCGGGAGATCGACGAGTGAGGACGCGAAGTAAAGAACGATTTCAGAGAGCAGTGCGTGCGGCGCGAATCGGGGACGCCAAGGAGGCGGAAGCGATAGCCCGCCCGCTCTTGGAGCATCATCCGGCCTCCACGGCGGTCCACATGCTCTTCGGCATGATAAAGAGCTCGGCCGGTGAGCTCGAAGCAGCTGCGGAGCACTATCGTCGGGCCATCGAGCTGAACCCAGGGAACGTCGAAGCCCATAACAACCTTGGAGTGGTATACCGACGGCTCGGGAGGTCGGCAGACGCCTTCATGGCCGTCGAGGAGGCAATCGAGCTCGCTCCGGACCGTGCCGACGTGTACTACAATTACGGCAACGTCCAGAAACAGCTGGGAGAATTCCACGACGCTCGAGAAGCGTACGAACGCGCACTCGAGCTGAATCCCGACTTCCCGATGGCGTACAACAATCTGGGCAACCTTCTGGAAGAACAGGGAGAGCACGAAGCTGCCATTACGATCTTCCGTCGGGGCTTACAGTACGATCCAAACCATCCGAAGCTCCACTACAACCTAGGGATCGCGCTCGAGCGCGAAGGAGAGTTCGAGGAGGCTGCCGCCGAGTACCAAGACAGCTTGAGACATCGGCCTGGATGGACCGACGCGCTCAACAACCTCGGTATCACGTATCAGAGACTCGAACGTTACGACCAAGCGATCCACGCGTTCGAGGAGATGCTGGAACTCGAGCCGGAGCATCCTACTGCTCTCAACAACACGGCCACGTTGCTCGCGCAGCAGGGGCGGAGCTCGGAGGCACTCGACTATTACAAGCGGGCGTTGAAACGCCGGCCGGACTACTATCGCGCAATCGAGAACTTAGGGAGCCTTCTGGAACACTACGACAACGCAGAGCAAGCGGTGGAAGAGCTACACTCGCTTGCCGCGACCAATCCGGAGAATCTCTCGATACGTCTCCATCTTGCGCGGCGGCTACTTGCACACGGATCGAAGCTCAGGGCACTGCGGCATCTCGAGTACGTCTTCAACAATCGAAGCGATGACCCGGAGCATCTTGCAGCCCTTGCGGCCCTCTTGATGCGCGCCGAACGGCGAGACATGGCGGCAACGTGCATCGGTGAGCTCCGGCAGATCGCGCCGGACATTGAGGAGTTCCGACTGGAGCTGGCTGAGGCGTATCGCGACGCAGGTGAGCTTCGAGCCGCGGAGCGTGAGTTGGATGCTTTCTTGGATGCTGCACCGGACGATGTGCGTGCGCGAAAGCTCCTCGCGGAGATCTACCTGGAGACGGGCCGTGCCGAGGAGGCGGTTGAGCTGCTGGAGCATCTAAAGGCGCGGGATCCGGAAGACGGCGAGGTACTCGGCGCGATCACCCGTGCACACCAGGCCTTGGGCCGAAGAGAGCAGGCGATCGAAGCGGCTGATGCACTCGTGAATCTGCAGGGCAGGCGGGCGCGACCGGAGGATCTCAACCGGCTCAACGAGAGCCTGAGTCTCTATGAGAAGGCGGTGCAGGCGTTCGAGCAGGATCACGGTGAAGCGTGGGCGGAGAACCTGGAGAGACTCCGGGCCGTTGCCACGGGTGATCACGGCGAGCACCCCGACGAGTATCGCGTCGATGAGCTCGGCGGAATGGACGAGGAATCGGTTCCCATCCTCGATTTCGACTTCGACCAGGCGGCCGAAGAGGAGGGGATCGAGGACGAGGAGCTCGCCGACGAGAGCGAAGAAGCGCCGGAGGAGCAGGTGGGCGTTGGAGCGCCTTTTTCGGTGGGTCAGGAGTCGGCTCCAGCGGGCGAACGCCGCGCGGATTCCGGGTTCGGGGGGGAAGGCGACCACGGGCACGACGGGGGGGCCGGTCGGAGTGACGGTGGAGCCGGGAGCGGAGACTCCCCGGAAGCCCAAGAGGCGGGAGCCGCGGCTACCGAACCAGGTGGTCGCGGTGACGGCGGTGCCCCGCGGGATGGCGACGCCGCGGCCGACGGAGGAGATGCCGCCGGGGACGGAGGAGATGGCCGGCGGGACGAGATGTCGGACTCCCATCAGCGTGCACCGTCACTTCTCGATCTTGCAGAGGAAGACGAAACCGGCGATCCTTTCGCCGGCATGCCGCGGCGTACTCGGGCAATGGAGGGTGGCGACGACGGCGGCTCGGAGGATATGACGCAGCGTGACCGGCTCGAGCGGTGGGGTAGTCCCTATGAACCGCCGCATCCACCCGGACCGCCACCAGGATCGCCACCGGGCCCACCACCGCGGCCGCCACAGTCCGCGGTTCCGCCACCCCCGGACCAGGGCGGCGAACCCGGTCGAGCTCAACAGACACAACGGTCTTTCCCTCAGGACGACTCATCGTCTCGCGAGCGCCCCGAACGGCCGGCTTCGTCCGATGCTCCGGGCGGGCAGGAATCGCCGTACGGCGAGCCGGCGCATTTGTCGCCTTCCCCCCCCGAAAGCCCGCGGCCTGAGGCGTCGCCACGGCCACCGTATCCCCAAGCGGAACCGTGGCAACCTTCGTATCCACAGTCGCCCCCCGCAGTCCCATCCGCTCCTTCGCAGGCGCCCGGAGGAGCCGAAGGGCTCGATCAAGCGGGACCGGAGGGAGAGGCCGGCGGATCCGAGGAAGCTCCGGAGTACGCGGAGCCCGCGTACGCTACAGGGCACGAAGAGGCTCCGGAGTACGCGGAGCCGGTCGACGCGCAGGAGCGGGAAGAAGCTCCGGAGTTCGACGAGCCGGACCACGTTACACGGCAGGAAGAGGCTCCAGAACCGGTTCAGGCTGCAGGAAGCGACGAAGACCCTTCCGCCGTAGAGGCGGATGGCGAGCGCGCTCAGGACGGGCCCGCGGGGCCGGGAACAACAGAGCCGACGAAGGAGCCGGCGACTGAGCTTGAGCCTGAGCTCGAGCAAGACGATGCGATACCGCCTGAGCTCGTTGAGGAGCCTGATCCGGAAGAAGCCGAGTTGCCCGAAGGGCGTAGCGAACAGGGAGACGAAGACTACGACGATATTGGCCCGATACAGGACTTGTTTCCGGCAGACGGCGAAGGCGCGCAGGCGGGGCGGACCGGGAACTCTTCAACGGACCGGGCGGCACCGGAAGCCGTGGAAACGGGCGAGAAGTCGGTCGGTGACGTGACGGACGGCGACGGAAGAGCGGATCGGACGGGGGCTCCGGCGGAGTCGAGCTTCCGAGAGCGACAGGCAAGCATGCTCGAGTATCTGAGTTCATTGGCGGAGCAGTTGCCGCCGGACAAAGTCGAGCAGTTCCAATCGAGCGATGTGCCGCTTCGCATCGAACGGCTCAAGAACGTGCTTCAGGGCAAGCGCGGTCTGAGGTACGAGGCGGAACGCTATCGTCGGTCACTGGAAGAGCAGAGGCCGGAGAGGCGTGCGGGGAGCTCAGAGAAGCCGCAATCCCAGGCGGCGCGAGGAGGGAGCGGGCCGAGTGCACAACGGCCCCAGCCCGGACCGGGGAACCGGGATTCCGTTGATCCAACGAAGCGGCACTCCCAAAACAACACCGGGTCGAGGAGAGGGGAGAGCAGGTCGAGCGCGCGAGCGCCAACCAGTGGGAAGTCGCATGTGAGTCCGGATTCGCTTTCCCGCACCTTCGGCGTGCTCGCGGGGCTCACCCGGTACATCCCGAACAAATGGGCACGTACCGCCCTCGGTGAGCGCATTTCACGGATTCTCAACCGCTTGGGCGGTACCCGCGAGAGCGATCAGCTCGTAAGTTCGGATGGTGGCGATAACGCGTCGGACGAGTAGTGCCGTGACCGGCCTTCCGATCACGCCGGCCCTCCACCGAGTGAAGGCCACCTCCTTCCGGTAGGTTCACCGTGCACTTCAAGGTGCGCGATCACCGGAGCTGTCCGCGACATCCAGCTCCCAGATGCCGTCGCCGCCGGTAGTTTTGGCAAGCGGCTGGTCGAACAACCGAGGATGGCGATAAACCCACTGGAACTTCCCGGCCTCTGCCCAGGGGGAATCAGTGTGGTGGCGCACGTCGACCAACTCGATCGTTCCAATAATCGCGTTGGTTTCGAAAAAGGGGATGTCCGGGTGTTTGTGGTAGTGCCGATAGACTTGCGCCAGGAAATTATACTCCCGTACCGCCCACAGCGGCTGCCGATCTTCCTCCTTGAGGCATACACGGATTCCGAGCTCCGGAAATCCGATGAATCGCGCCTCCTGCTCGATCAGATCGATCTTCTCCATCTGCGCGTTGAATTCGTGAAAGACGGGCATGGGGCGATCTGAGAAATCGGGAATGCCGAGGTATGTGAATCTACCGCTCGAGTGTACGTAGAGCTCGCCCCGGTAGTCGGTCCGGAACGGTAGGCTGATGACGTCCTTTACACCGGCGCACACAAGGTACGAGTCCGGGTTGGGGATCGAAACACAGCGAAGCTTCAGACGCGCATCCTCCTCATATAGAGAGTGTCAAGTCTCAATGCGCTATCTTACACCATGTCCGGGCCCTTGAGCGAGAGGCCGGTTCTGAGTATAATACGGCTTGTACAGTGGACACGTGGGGGATTAGCTCAGGTGGCCAGAGCGGTTGGTTCGCAATCAACAGGTCATGGGTTCGAGTCCCATATCCTCCACTTAACGGGCGATTAACTCAGTGGGAGAGTGCTACCTTCACACGGTAGAAGTCGCTGGTTCAAATCCAGCATCGCCCATCGGTGCCATGTCCAGCACGGCCGCGGGCCGCGCTTTGTAGTTCAGGCGGCGTCCATGAAAGCCACGTTCAAGTGGATACTTCTCGTTGCCTCGATGGCGGTGCTCGCAGCATGTGAGACTCCTCCCGAACCGCCGCCGGAAGAGGCTCCCGAAGGAGATCCGCCGAAGGTTTCCGAGCCTTCACCACCGACGGCTGAGCCACCGGCAGCCGAGCCGCCGCCAACCGAGCCACCGGCAGCCGAGCCGCCGACTGCTGAGCCGCCGACAGCCGAGCCACCGGCGCCGAGGCCGGATCCTCCCCATTCGGATGATCCCGCTCGTTTCCCAATACCGGCTCCGGATATCGCATCCGCCCCCGAGCGGCTTGAGCCGACGATGCTTCCAGATTCCGATCTTCCGGACGCCGTGGTTTCGCAACAGTGGTTTTATCGTCCCGGATTCTCGCTCCGGGGGATTCTTCCCGACTTCGGTCACGACCGAACCGAAGCGCTCCTCGGAAGCGACGGGGCACTATTGCCGCCGTCGGTGACGCCCGATAGTGTCGCGCGACGACTGGCCTACGCCCTGGTTCGGCGCATGTCCTTGGAGCAACAAGTCGGACAGCTCCTGATGCCTGCTTTCGAGCACGATACCCGTGGGCGCCCCGTTACCGAGCTAACCGATGAGGTGAAGGAGACCATGGAGCGTCTCCGGCCCGGCGGAGTGCTTCTGTTCGGGGTTAATCTGCAGACGGTCGAACAGACCGTTTCCTTCGTGCGGGAGCTTCAAGGAATCTCCTCGGTGCCACTTCTGGTGGGAGTGGATCAGGAGGGCGGGCCGGTAAGCCGGCTAAACGCCAGTGGCCGTATCCCTGCTACCGAGTTGCCCAGTGCAGAAGCGATCGGAAGTACGGGGGATCCGTCGTTTGCCGGGGCCATCGGCAGAATCATGGGACGCGAGCTACGCTCGCTCGGAATCACCATGAACATGGCGCCCGTCGCGGACGTGCTTACCCGCTCCGACAATCCCGTGATTGCGGGGCGATCGTTTGGATCGGAGCCGGAACAGGTCGCCGACATGGTCTCCCGGATGGTTCACGGCATACAGTCTCAAGGGGTCCTCTCGGTAGTCAAGCATTTCCCAGGCCACGGTGATAGCGAGGGCGACAGCCATTACGAAACGGTTGTCGTCAGCCATCCGCGTGAGCGGCTGGAGCAGGTTGAACTGGTTCCGTTTGTTGCAGCAATGGACGCTCAGGTTGCGGGAATCATGTCGGCACACATCACGTTGCCGGAGATCGCAGGTGACACGCCTGCCACTACTTCGCACACCGTTCTCACCGAGCTGCTTCGCGAGGACCTCGGCTACGACGGCTTAATCGTTACGGATAGCTTGAACATGGAGGCCGTTGCCGGGCGGTACAATGGTGGGGAGCTGGCAGTCGCGGCCGTACAAGCTGGAGCGGACCTCCTGCTTCAACCGATTGATCCGGCGGCCGCGTTCGAAGCCATCCTTACGGCCGTGCGCGGTGGTCGATTGACACCACAGCGCATCGAACGTTCTGTTGTTCGGATCATGGAGACGAAGTTCCGGGCCGGCCTCTTGCCGGGACCATATTCGGCCGGCTATACAGCGCTCCCTTGGGATGTAACGCTTCCGTGGGACGATTATGAGCAGGGGGGGCACACGAACGATCCGTACCGGGTACTGGGGAAAGAGGAGCACCAACGGGTCATTCAGCAACTGAACGAGGCAAACAAGTGAGCGCGTGAGCTGCGTGAAGCGAGCGGGACCGGTTGGCCGCCATGACTTTCCGGGACCGGACCGAAAATCCTACAGTGCTTGGCGACAGGAGGTTATGTGAGCGAATTGGAGTTTCCCACGGATTTCCTCTGGGGCACCGCAACGGCAAGCTACCAGGTGGAGGGAGCAGTCAAGGAGGACGGGCGCGGCCGAAGCATCTGGGACGACTTCTGTCGGCTTCCGGGGGCAGTGCGTCATGGACACACCGGGGATGCTGCGTGCGATCAGTACCATCGCTATCCGGAAGACATCGCGTTGATGCGTGAGTTGGGAGTCAACGCGTACCGCTTTTCGGTAGCATGGCCGCGTATTCAGCCGGAGGGCACCGATCCGGTGAACCAGGCCGGTATCGATTACTACGATCGACTGGTGGATGCGTTGAAGGAAGCCGATATCGAACCGATGGTGACGCTATACCATTGGGATCTGCCGTCGGCGCTTCAGGAGGCCGGCGGGTGGCCTGAGCGCTCGGTTGCCGGGCGTTTTGCGGACTATGCGCGCCGAGTTTTTGACGCGCTGGGGGATCGGGTGCAGCTGTGGCTTACCTTGAACGAGCCGCTGTGCTCAGCGTTTCTAGGGTATCTCGAAGGTATCCACGCGCCGGGCGTACGCGACCGGAGACTGGCCTACCGCGCAGCTCACCACCTGAACCTGGCGCATGGGTACGCTGTTGCAGCGTTTCGCGACGGGGCGTATTCGGGAAGGATCGGTACGGTACTGAACCCGTGGACTCCGCGTCCGGCAACTCGGCGTGAAGAAGATTTTCAAGCGGCCGACTCCGCCGCCGACGGGCATACCCGAGTCTTTCTGGACCCGCTTCTGGGGCGTGGCTACCCGGAACGGCATCTCGCGGCCTATCCGGATATCGAGCTTCCGATCCAGGAGGGGGACGAGGAGATCATTGCCACGCCGATCGATTATCTGGGAGTGAACTACTATACCGAGCCCGTCGTAGCCTACGACCCGGAGCATCCGGAGGGGTTCCGGCTGTGTGAGCAACACCAAACGCGCACGGCTATGGATTGGCCGATAGTACCGGCGGGCATAAATCGTCAGCTCAAATGGCTCCACGAGCACACCGGCGGCATGCCGCTCTACGTGACCGAGAACGGCTGCGCGCTCGAGGATCAGCTCTCCGAGGACGGAGACAAATGTCACGATCCGACGCGAATCGAGTATCTCCGCGCACACCTCGCTCAGATAAAGGCTGCTATGGATGATGGGGTAAACGTAAAAGGCTACATGCTCTGGTCGTTTATTGACAACTTCGAGTGGGCAAAAGGGTATACGAAGCGTTTCGGCATTGTGTACTGCGATTACACCGACCGGAGGCGAGTGCCCAAGAACAGTTTCTACTTCTACCGTGACGTAATCGCGGGGTTCGAGTGAGCCATGGGAGACGTCCGACGGGTTGCGGTGGTGGGCGCGGGCATCGGCGGCCTTGCCGCATCGGTTGTGCTGGCTGCTTACGGGTGGGAGACTCACCTGTTCGACGCCCATGAGGAGCCGGGCGGCAAGGCCGGCAGCTTACAGCTGGGGAGGTTCCGGTTCGACACTGGGCCGTCTTTGATCACGCGGCCCGACGTGTTCCGGGACCTGTTCCGGTCGGTCGGGCTTGTTCCGGACGAGCTACTGCGGCTGGACCGGCTTCCGGTCATAACGCGGTACTTCTTTGCCGACGGCTCACGGCTGGACGCGCATTCGGATCCGGGCGCCTTCGCAGAGGAGGTGGAACGTGCTACCGATGAGCCGCGAGGTTCGGTCATGCGGTTCTTGGAATACTCGGGCCGGATTTCCGAAGCCGCCGGAGATCTCTTCTTGCGCTACAGTCTCCACGAGCCGGGAACCTACCTGAGCCGGGACTTCAGGCGCGCCCTGATGCGGATCGGGCGTATTGACCCGTTTCGCAGTATGAGTGGGGCGATCGCCTCGTTTTTCAGGGAGAGGCGCGTTCGGCAACTCTTCGAACGGTACGCCACCTATAACGGCTCCGATCCGTACCGCGCCCCCGCAACGTTCAACCTCATCCCCCACGCCGAATACGTGGACGGTGCCTATACGGCGGAAGGCGGGGTGTGGGCGGTGCCGCGGGCGTTGGCAGAGGCGGCCCGCGTGGTGGGGGTGCGCAAGCATCTGGGGACTCCGGTTGATGCCGTTCTCCACGAGAAATGGGGAAAGAAGCGGCGCGTGCTGGGAATATCAGCCGGCGGCGAGGCGCAAGGATTCCATGCCGTGGTGAGCAACGCTGATGTCGCGGCCACATACCGCGAGCTACTTGGGGACTCGGCCGCTCCCGAGCTTGCCCGGTACGAAGCACTCGAGTCTTCATCATCGGTCGTCGTCTTCTACTGGGGGATGAACGCGCGGTTCTCTGAGCTCGACACTCACAATGTATTCTTCTCGGAGGATTACCGGGCCGAGTTCACCGATATCTTCGAGCGGCTCCGCTGTCCCCGGAAGCCGACCGTCTATGTGAACATCACCTCCAAGACGACACCGGGCGACGCTCCGCCGGACGGGGAAAACTGGTTCGTCCTGGTGAATTCACCGTACGACGCCGGCCAGGAGTGGGACAAGGAGGTCGAGCGCACGCGGGAAGCGGTATTGGACCGTTTGCGTATCGCGCTTGGGGTCGACGTCGAGCGCTTCATTGAAGAGGAAGACCGATTGACCCCCCCGGATGTCGCGCAGAAGACGGCGAGCCACCGCGGAGCACTGTACGGCATTGCGTCTAATACACGCATGGCTGCCTTCAAACGCCATCCTAATCGGAACCGCCGGTATCTTGGACTCTATCACTGCGGGGGAAGCGTGCATCCGGGCGGCGGGATGCCGCTTGCACTCATGTCCGGGCGTATAGCAGCTCACATTCTGGTCCATAGAGAGACCAGGTGACGGAAGATACTCGAAAATAAAGGCGCCGACGAACTGTATTCATCTCAATAAAAGCTATTCTGGACACAAAAGACTCTGGCATGTCGGGAAGAGCTTTGATATACTCGCTCACTGCACTGGACGCGGGGTGCATTTCATGTGCATATTGCGTGAATCTAGGCGGCGGGAATGCTCCTTGCGGATTGTAGAATGAGTCTACAATTGTGAGCAACAGCTAAGTGGAGTTGCCGGAGAAGAGCTATGACGATCGGTGTTCGAAAGGAAGTAGCGGCCGGGGAAAAACGGGTTGCGATCGTGCCTGAGCATGTACCCACTCTGAGCAAGCTGGGGGCCGGAGTTCTCGTGGAACGAGGCGCGGGTAAAGCCAGCGGCATACCTGATCAGGCGTACGAGCAGAAAGGTGCCCAGATCGGGGACCGGAAGAGCGTTTTCGAGCGCTCGGATCTCATTTGCGCCGTCCGGTTCGCCGCCGCCGCGGGTGAGGCGGGGACGGAGGAAGCCGGGCAGGTGCGTGAGGGAGCGACCGTCCTCGGGTTTCTGGAGCCGTATGCCTCGCACGAGACGTTCTCAACGCTTGGCCGGCGCGGTGCATCAGCCTTGGCCATGGAGAAGATGCCGCGAATCACGCGGGCGCAAAGCATGGACGCACTTTCGTCCATGGCGAACCTCGCGGGCTACAAAGCGGCGCTACTGGCGGCAGATGCGTTGCCCAAGATGTTCCCGATGATGATGACGGCCGCCGGCACCATAGTACAGGCGCGAGTGTTCATTGTAGGCGTCGGCGTAGCGGGTCTTCAGGCGATCGCCACGGCAAAGCGGCTGGGAGCCGTGGTAAGCGCTTACGACATCCGGCCCGCGGTTAAGGAGCAAGTGGAGAGCTTGGGTGCGAGGTTCGTGGAAATGGAGCTCGAGACGGAGCAGGCAGAGGGAAAGGGCGGCTACGCACGTCAGATGGACGAAGCGTTCTACCGCAAACAGCGGGAGCTTATGTCCACGCTGCTCGCCGAGAGCGATGCGGTGATCACGACCGCGGCAGTGCCGGGGAAGCCCGCGCCGACTCTTGTCACCGCGGAGATGCTCAAGGGAATGAAGCCAGGTTCCGTAATCGTTGATCTTGCCGCCGAGCGCGGCGGTAACTGCGAGGTAAGTCAAGCCGGCCAAACTGTCGTCGAGCATGGGGTGACCGTAATCGGCCCCGAGAACGTTGCCTCGAGCCTGGCGCACAACGCGAGTCATCTCTACTCTCGAAACGTAACCTCACTCGTGGAGGCCCTTGCCGACGAAGGAACGCTCTCGCTAGATCCCGAGGATGAGATCGTGGATGCGACGTTGGTCCTCCATCGCGGCACGGTGCGCGACGAGGTGATTCGATCCGGAGAGCAAAGCTAAGAGGGGTGCTGCATGGACATTGGATTCGTACCGATTCTTACCATTTTTGTGCTGGCAGTGTTCGTGGGATTTGAGGTCATTACCAAAGTGCCGCCTATTCTCCATACGCCGTTGATGTCGGGGTCCAACGCGATCTCCGGCATTACGCTGGTCGGCGCCATTGCTTCCGTAGGCGCAGGTAGCGGGGTCGCGGCGGCAGTACTCGGGTTTGTAAGTCTCGTGTTCGCCTCGACGAACGTGGTAGGCGGATTTCTGGGGACACATCGCATGCTGAAGAAGTTCAGAAAGAGGGACTGAGGGTATGAGCTTTGACTGGGTTAATCTCGCTTATCTCATCGCGATCGTGCTCTTCATACTCGGGCTGAGGGGACTGGCGCATCCGCGGAGTGCAGTGCGTGGTAACGTCATGGGGGCGCTGGGAATGCTCGTGGCCGTCGTAGTCACGCTGGCGGATCAGGAAGTGCTGCCGATCGGTCTTCTGGCAGGGGGAATAGGCATCGGCGCCGTGCTGGGCGTCGGGCTCGCGCTGAGCATCAAGATGACGGCAATGCCCCAGCTGGTAGGGCTGTTCAACGGCTTCGGGGGCGGAGCCTCAGTATTGGTGGCCGGCCTGGCAATCCTGGAGATCGCCGGAGTCATCGGAACTGCCCCGGGGGAGCCCGATCTGCAGCTTTCGATTGCGGCGGTGGCCTCCGGACTCATCGGGACCGTGACGTTCTTTGGGAGCCTGGTTGCGTTCGGAAAGCTTCAGGGGATTGTAACTGAGAAGCCCGTTCGCTACTTCGGCGAGCAAGTTGTGAAGATCGTAATCGGAGCTGCGGCGGTCTCCGCAGCGGTGATGGTTGTCCTTGACCCGGCGGCATACGAGATGTTCTGGGCGTTGGTCGGGATCAGTGCCGTTTTGGGGATCCTACTCGTGGTGCCGATTGGCGGAGCGGACATGCCAATTGTGATTGCGCTTCTGAACTCGTACTCCGGCCTCGCCGCAGCTGCGACCGGATTTGTTCTGAGCAACACAATCCTGATTGTGGCCGGGTCGCTTGTCGGTGCGTCCGGGATAATTCTAACCCGGATCATGTGCGTGGCAATGAACCGATCGTTGTCGAACGTGCTGTTTGGCGGAGTTGGTGGGGAAGCCGCCGGGGACGGAGAGGATGATGTCTATGCCGGCAAAATCCGCAGCACGAGCGCCGAAGAAGTGGCGATGATCCTCAAGAGTGCGCACCGCGTCGTGTTCGTGCCCGGATACGGGATGGCCGTTGCACGGGCTCAGACGCCGGTTCGCATGCTCACGGAGGCCATGGAAAGTGACGGATTGGAGGTGGAGTTTGGGATCCATCCGGTGGCCGGTCGGATGCCGGGCCATATGAACGTTCTGTTGGCCGAGGAAGACATCAGCTACGATAAGCTTCGGGAGATGGATGATATCAACCCGACGTTCCCGAATACGGACGTGACGATCGTGCTGGGGGCAAACGACGTAGTGAATCCGCGGGCGCGGGAAAACGACAGTCCAATTGCCGGAATGCCCATAATGGATACCGACAAGTCGCGCACGGTGGTTGTTATCAAGCGCAGCCTGAGTCCCGGTTTTGCCGGCATTGCAAACCCATTGTTCGCCCGGGACAATACGTTGATGCTATTCGGAGACGGCAAGAAGGCCATGGAGGAGTTGGTCAGCGCCTACCACGAAGCATGATGGGGCCGTCTCGCGATACGTGTGAGGCGAAGAGCACGAGTACCGGCCGTCCGCCGGCGGCCGGATGCTTCAGGCGTGATCGCCTGGAGGCGAGGACATGGCGTTCCCCACTCGTACTCTCTCAATCCTCTATTCTGTAGCGCGTTGGAGCTAAGGGAAGCCATAGCCGGCTTAAGCGGTTTCCTCCGCAGGTTCGGCGTATTTGTCGGTAACCGTGCGAATTGTGGGCATTACCTCGAAGAAGATATCCACAAGCTCGGGATCGAACTTCGTGCCTGACATCTTACGGATTTCGGCGAGGACGTCGTCTTCCTCCCATGCGTCCTTGTAGACACGCTTGGAAGAGAGAGCGTCGTAGACGTCGGCGATGGCAACGATCCGGCCGAACAGGGGGATCTCCTTCCCTTCCTTGCCGAGTGGCTGTCCCTCGGCGTTCGTCTTGGTGGGGAGTCCGGTCAGCGGATCAACGTGCCCAGGATAGCCGGATCCATCCCAGTTTTCGTGGTGTGTAAGAGCGACAACACCTGCGATATCATCGAACTCCGACTGTTTGTCCTGGAACAGGCGTGATCCGACGTAGGTGTGGGTTTTCATGATTTGAAACTCTTCGTCGGTGAACCGCCCGGGCTTCTTGAGTATAGTGTCGGACACGCCGACTTTTCCGACGTCATGAAGCATGGCGGCCATGCGAAGATTGTCACGGGTCCTTTGAATCTGCCGGTTTGGGAGTCCCTTCTTGGATGCCCATCGTTCATAGATTTCAACAGCGTACCCGGCGACCCTGTTGACGTGAGTTCCGGTCTCCTTCGGATCACGCAGCTCGGCCATGCGGATCATGCGGAGCAGTATGGCACGGGTCATACGGGCCCGTTGGAGCGCAACAGTTGCGTTCGTGGCGAAATGCATGGTCAGCAACTCGTCGTCTTCCGAGAACGGCACCACGCTTCCGGCTCCGTCCATCTTGTTGATTAGCTGGATTACTCCCAGAATCTCGCCCGTATTGGTGCGTAGGGGTATAGCAAGCATGGAGGTACACTTATAGCCGGCGAGTCGGTCGTAACCCGGGTCAAATCCGTAGGGGGCGTCCGTTGGAAGGTTATATACATCGGAGACGTTGACGGGCTTGCCGGTTGCCGCGGTATATCCCGAAATGGTCTTCTCGTTTACGGGAATGGTAAAAACGTTATAGACGAGCTTCTGACCTGCCGGAAGCTGTCTCTGCTTTGTCGCATTTTGAGAATAGTTGATGACGAGCTCGTCACCACGACGTACGTAGATGGACCCGGCGTCGGCGTTTACGACTTGCCGTGCTTCAAGAAGAATCCGCTCCAGCAGGATATCCATATCCTGGATTTGGTTGAGCTCAGAGTCCAGGCTGACGATCCGGCGGAGCTTCTGTTCCGAGGTTCTCACCGCTTGATTCCTCATGCGAAGGCTATCCAGGGTCCAAGTGCCTGCCGCAAACCAGTCGGGGGGCCCTATATGCGCCGGGGACAGTCCCGAGCGTGAGCTCGCGAGAACTTCCCTCCCTCTCCACCTTAGATACCACTATGCAGTGAAGCATAGTGATCACAGTATGTAGCTGTCAACATTGGACGGCTAACCCCGAGTGTGAGGGGAAGATTGTTGGCGGCGCAGCCCCGCCCGGCCCGGTTGTACTAGCCTGCGCCGGGTGTGTATGCTCGGCGTATTGTCGGGGAAGGGCAGCTGAACTCGGATGAATGACGCGACAGTGAGTGTCGAACGCAAAGTTGCACGGAGACGGCGGGTGTTTCGGCTGCTGTCCGTGCTGTGGAACGGCTTGGGTATTCTCGTAGCCCTGACGTTGCCGGTGGTGGCGGGGGGGCTCGGCGGTGCAGAAATGCCGGCCTCGGTTCGCTATGCGCTCGGTTTGGGGGCCGCGGGAGCGTACCTGGTTTCCGCGGTCACGGTGCGGCGCGTCCGGCATCTGCCGGAGCCAAACCTTCCCGCCATCCTGGTCGCGCTTGTCTGCATACTGTATGTGCTGGGTATGCTTGTTGCATTCGGGCTCGGGGGCACTGTACCGCACGGGATGCTGCTGCTCCTTGCGGCAGCGATCATATTCTTCGTGGGATTGTGGATCGTCGCTATCCGCCGTGTCGTTTTTGTGCGGTACCTCGTTATACCGGTGGGGATTGGTAGCGAGCTGGCTGAGGTGAACCCGATCGGGCTTCAGCTCGACACGGCGGTCGAGCCGCTCTCAGAAGAAGGAGTTCGCGCGTACGATGGCGTCGTCTACGACGATCAGGCACCGTTGGACCGCACGTGGTTCGATTTCGTTGCTACGTGCCGATTTGCCCAGGTGCCGTTGCGGCGAGCGCAGGAGGTCCACGAAGCGGTCACCGGACGGGTGAGCCTGCGGCATCTTTCGGAGGGGTTCGTCGAGCGTATCCCGCAATACAAGATCTATGATACAGTCAAGCGGAGTTTGGATCTTGTCGGGATCCTCGTAACGCTGCCAATCATGATCGTGCTGGGATCTGCGGCCGTGATTGCGATCCGTATCGAGTCACCAGGACGAGCGGTTTTCAGTCAGGAGCGGATCGGCCTGGGGAATCGGCAGTTCACGCTGTACAAGCTAAGATCGATGTTCAACAGCGCCGAGGAGGCTGGCCCCCGATTTGCCGGAGAGGACGATTGCCGGGTGACGTGGGTCGGGGCAATCCTGCGACGGTTTCGAATCGACGAGATCCCGCAGATTTGGAACATCCTTCGCGGCGAGATGAGCTGGATTGGACCGCGCCCGGAGCAGCCGCGCTTCGTGCAGGAATTTGACCGTCAGATTGCCTACTATCGCTACCGGCATCTGGTTCGTCCCGGCATCTCCGGATGGGCACAGGTGCGCCAAGGGTATGCTGCGGACGTGACGAGTACTCGAGGCAAGCTGGAGTATGATCTGTACTACCTGAAGCATCGCTCCTTCTGGCTGGACCTGTTGATCGCGTTCAAGACTCTCGGTGCGATCGTCACTGGGTTCGGCGCCCGATAGGCGCGTGGGGAGTGGCGACGGTGGTATCAGCTGCGCCCTCTCCGTCTTCCGAAGCTTCTTCGTCTTCTGCGTCCCGGTTACGCGCGGAAGCGTCGGTGACCTGTTTGATCTTACCGAGCTCGAAGTCAACGACTGTGGCGTCGGCAATGCTCCGGGCGATGACCTCTTCGTAATTGGGGAGTAGCTCGTCCTCCAGCTCTTGGAGCTGAGCGTGAGTGGAGCGGGTGCGGGCCTTACGCGCGATCATGGCGCAACAGTCTTTGTAAGCTTCGATGGAGAGGTCGTATGTGCCGATCCGCCGGGCGGTGTGGACAATCTCGTCCTTATCGTAGCCGATCAGAGGGCGCAAGATCGGGATGTCGAGTGCCGACGAGTTGGAGATGACGTTCTCCAGCGTTTGGGACGCTACCTGACCTAGCGAGTCACCGACGACCAGAGCGGCGCCGCCGCCGCGTTGAGCAAGCCGTTCCGCGCAGCGGGTCATGAACCGCCGGAACAGCAGCAGTTTGTACGGAGTATCCGAGCCGAGCAACGCCAGATCGAACTGGGTTTCGGGTATGACCCACAGCGACGCCTCACCGGCATACTCGCTGAGTTGCCGGACCATCCGTACGATCTTGTTCTCTTCCGGCTGCATCCGGAGGTTCACGGGATCGGCCGTGAAATGCACGAAATCCGTGCGGCAGCCTCGTTTGATCATGAGGAAGGATGCTACCGGTGAGTCGATCCCTCCGGACAAGAGCGACATGACATGTCCGCTGGTGCCGACGGGGAGTCCGCCGATGCCCGGATTCTTCCGGACTCCGATATACGCCCCCTCGGTGTGGAGGTCGACGTAGAAGGTACGCCCGGGCTTTTTGAGATTCACTTTCTCCCAGCCGGTCCGCTCGATGACGGTACGGCCGAGGCGCCGCTCGATCTGTTGCGAGGTCCCCTTGATCCAGCGATCGGCTCGGTTGACGCGAACGACAAACTCAAGCCCCGGTTCGTGCACCTCCTGCGCGATCCGTATGAGTGGCTCTTCGAGTAGCTCGTAGCGGATCTGCTTGTCGGAGGTGAGGAATTGGTGCTGGCGGATTCGAAGGCGCGGGGAGGTGCCCACGATGCCCGGAACTCTGGCGAGCGCCGTAAGGCAACGTCCGAGACGCGTCTTCTCTTCGCCCGGGGCTGCGTCGAGGGTGCCGTCGGCTTCACTCTCCGGTATCTCTACGACAAGACGATTGTAGATAGGCTTCAAGCGCCAAGAGATCCCGTGTGCTCTGAGGACCGCCGAAGCGTTTTTCACCAGGCGATTTCGAAACCGATTGTAGTTCCGTCCCTTCAGCGTCATCTCGCCGAGGCTGATGACTACGCAGTTGGGACGAACTACGGAGTCCGGACGGTTGGTGCACGTTGTATCGTTGCTCATCTGCCTTTCTCGACTAAGAACAGGTATTCCTGTACGTGGATGTCGCGGCTTCTGAGATTCCGGCTCCCCCGAAACGCGTTGTACGGTGTCTCTCGGTGCTCGACCCGTCCCACCGAGCGGAGGAGCTTCAGTATCTCGTCCTTTCGGATGAAGCCTTCCGAGTTGAACGATACCAGAAGAAAACGACTCTGTATGCCCCTGACGAGCTCGGCGAACGCGTCGAACGCCTCTCGGCGCCGGTTGTAGCGGGAGCGACGCCAGTCGGCAGGGATGCCCGAAACCCGGCTTATCCGCTCCGGGCGCTCGTACGACGTCAGCAAGTTGAGCATGAAGTAGTTGGATCCGTACGGATGCTGATTGTACGGGGGATCGAGATAAACGAGATCGAGCGGCTCGAGCTTCTCCGCGAGCGCGTTCGCAGACTCTTGATGGATCGCGACCTCGCACTCGAAGCGGCTGAAGACCGGGAAAGGGAGCGAGATTTCGCCGGTAATACGGGAGAGCGCGTCGCCGTTGCTTCCGCCGAACGTGCCGACGCCGGTCCTCCGGTCCTTGTAGAACCCCTTGAAGACGCCTGCCGTGTTCGCTCGAATCGACGCTTCAGAGAGAAGCGGAGCGAGGAAGAAAGGCTGTACGGGCTCGGGGAGCTGCGCGATAAGCG
>PWGF01000245.1 GCA_003554375.1 Spirochaetaceae bacterium | reverse complement strand
GCCGCCGACGACCGCGATCCGGCGCTCACACGGACGCAGCTCCAGCGCTTCGAAAGGGCGTTGGAGGCGATCCGGGCCGAAGGGATCGATCCGGGCGTGATCCATGCGGCAAACAGCGGCGCGGTCCTCCAGTACCCGGAGAGCTACTACCATATGGTGCGCCCGGGACTCGCGGCGTATGGGTACTACCCATCGCAGGAGATGGACCGCCCGCTCGAGCTTCGCCCGGTAATGGAGCTGCGATCGCGGATCGTGTTCCTCAAGGAAGTGCCGGCCGGAACCACGATTAGCTACGGCGCAACGTATCGGACCGAGCGACGCACCTGGATCGGCACCATACCGTGCGGCTATGGAGACGGGTACAACCGGCTTCTCTCGAACAGCGGCACGGTGCTCGCCGGAGGAAGGCGCCTCCCGATCGTAGGACGCGTCTGCATGGACCAGCTTATGGTCGACTGTGGATCGACCCCGCCGGAGCTCTACGCGGAGGTGTCGCTCTTTGGGCCGGACGCCGGCGGTCCGGATGCGGCGGAGCTCGCCGGCTTGTGCGGGACGATCCCGTACGAGATAACCTGCAACATCAGCAAGCGGGTCCCGCGGATCTACTCCCGCGACTCCTCCGCCCAGAGCCGTGCCAGGTGAACCACGCTCTGGGCGGCACGTACCATCGCGGGGACGGCAACCCACTCGAAACGGCTGTGCATGTTGAACTGGCCGGAGAACAGATTCGGCGTGGGGATGCCCATCTCAGTGAGCCGGGCGCCGTCGGTACCACCCCGGATGAGCCCCCGTTCGGGCTGAATACCGGTCTCGGCGATCGCCGCTTCGAGCTTCTCCACGACACCAGGATGGCGACCGAGGGCATCACGCATATTGGCGTATTGCCGCTCTTCGCTCACTTCGATCTTGCCGCCTGGGTACATCGATTCCACGGCCGCCTCCAGCCGGCGAAGCGTCTCGAGTCGCCGTTCCATCCCGTCAGGCTCGAAGTCACGCACGTAGACGTGGAGGTAGGCGCGCTCGGCATCTCCGGATATCTGCAAGGGACAGTAGTAGCCGTATCGCCCATCGGTCGCTTCAGGACTCTCAGCCTGTGGAAGCGAGGCAGCATACGCAGCAGCCATTGCCACCGCATTCACGAGTTTCCCACGGGCATACCCCAAATGCGCCGCTCGGCCGTGGAAGGTGAGCGTCACGCGGTAGGCGTGGAAGCACTCGGTCTCCACCGAGCCCTCGCCGGGCCCATCGAGTGTATAACAACAGGCGGACCGGAGTTTCTCCAGAGGAAACGCGCTCATCCCTCGCCCGGTCTCCTCATCCGGGGTGAATATCAGCTCGATCTCCCCATGGGGTATTTCCGGGCGACTGAGCAGAAAGGACGCCGCCGTCATGATTTCGGCAATGCCCGCCTTGTCGTCGCCGCCGAGCAGTGTGGTTCCGTCCGTCGTGATTATCGCTTGGCCGTGGTACATCAGAAGCTCCGGGTACTCCTCCGGATCCAGCCGGTATCCGCTCTCCCCCAGCGGAATCGACTCGCCCTCGTACCGTTCGATCACCTGCGGTCGAACGTTCTCCCCCGAGAGATCGGGTGCCGTGTCCACATGGGCCATCAGCCCAAACGTGGGCGCTCCGGCGCCTTCCTCATTTGCGGGGATACGAGCAATCAGATAGCAGCGGTCGGTCAGCTCCACATCCGTCAGCCCCAGATCCCGGAGCTCCTGGGCGAGGAGCTTTGCCAGGTCCCACTGGCCCGAGGTCGAAGGGATCGAGCTCGACCGCCGATCCGACGTCGTAGCGACAGTGGCGTAGCGCACGAAGCGCTCGCGAACATCGGCTTCGAACCAGTGGCGTTCCCGTTCCATCTCCGCGTGAGTCATGCGCGAGATCGTATACCACCGGTCGAGGCCCGTCAAAGGCGAGTTTTCCAAGCAAGGACCAGGCTGGAACGCCACCGCCGGCGGCGAGCAACAAGCCTTCGACCGTGAGGCACGGATTGTTGGGGGAAGTATCCCCCACGCTTCAGCCCGCGTGCCCTGCGGGCACCGGGGCGTGCTTATCGGGCTCCGCTCGCGCTCTGCCCGGCACGCCCCTCGCGGGCTTCCGCTTCCCCCACCATGGGCGAAGCTCCACCAGCCTGCTCCCAGCCGGCCCGCCCTCGCCTGCGCGGTGCCGAGCGCCGCCGGCCGGGAGCCACGCATCGTCACCTGAGGCTGTGAGGTCGACCATCGGTGACGTTGACAGGGCTCGGGCAGCGCCGTACGATAGACGCATACTGACCGGAAACACCGCCCATGTCTTCCGTATCGGAAAAGCGCTTCCGCCTCCTCACAGCCTTGAGCGACTCCGCGTCCTCAGCGGAGAAAGCTCCGGTTCTACGAAATCCGACTGCCCCCCAGGGAGACGCAGCGAGTCCGGGGGGTGGCTCCGAGCCGGCCTCTTCACGCTGCGAAGATCGTCACGAAAACGCTCAGGAGCCGAGCAACGTACAGACGCACCTCTCGAGCGTATCGCAAAAACTAGTACAAGCTCTGCCCGCGGACTTCTTTCGAACGCTTACCGAGGAGCAAGCCGAACAGTACGTGAGATTGCTTCTTGCGCTCGAGCCCGAGCTCCCATTCCGCTTGATAGTCGAGCCGGCGGGTGGCGGCGAGGCTACCGGTAGCTGCAGCGCCACGGGTAGCGGCGAGGCTACCGGCGCCGCGCACCGGCGCCCTCTTGCGCGGGTGACTGTTCTGGGAGCCGATCGGCCGTGGCTTTTTTCGCTGGTCACGGGACTGATCTCTGCGGCGGGGCTCCAGGTGCATCGAGGACACGCCTACACCGTTCCACTCGACGACCGGATCGGAACTCGAATCGTGGACAGCTTCGAGATCGAGCCACTCGATCCTACCTCCAACTGGGAAGACACGTTGGAAGGGCAGTTCAACACCCTCTTTCGACACCTCGCCGATCCAAGCGACCACGGCGCGGTCGAGAAAGCACGGCGTTACGTAGTGGAGGAGGTATCGCTTCAGATCGGGCGGCTCCGAAATACGTATCGTATGCTGCTGCCGGTGGAAGTCGAGCACGCAACGGACCACAACGGCGTCACGCGTTTCACCGTGAGAAGCGAGGATACGCCGTGCTTCCTGTATGCGCTCAGTACGGCGCTTAGCTTACACGGAGTGTCGATCACCCGCGTCGACATCTCCACAGTGGATGGACGCATCCAGGACACATTCGAGTTCGTTGGCCCAGACGGCAGGGCGGTTCGAGATCGCGATGTCCTCGACCGGATCACGCTCTCGATCGTGTTCACGAAACAGTTCACGAGCTTCCTGGACCAAGCGCCGGATCCCTACGCAGCGCTCCTCCGCTTCAGCCAGGTCATCCAGGAGCTGTCGACCGCGCGCGGTGCGGCGGACGTCCGAAGCATGCTCTCCGATCCCCATTTCCAGGAGGAGTTGGCAATTCTCCTCGGTACCAGCGACTTCATCTGGGAGGACTTCATCCGGCTTCAGCACGAGAGCCTGCTTCCCATGCTCCGCAAGGTAGAGCAGCACGAGCTCCTCAGCACCGACGAGCACGAGATCGAGTCGGCGCTGGACCAGAAGCTCGCAGAGTGCCAGAACCGCGAGGAGGCGGTCGAAGAGCTCAACCGTTTCAAGGATCGGGAAAGCTTTCTTATCGACCTCGACCACATTCTCGTTCCCGAGCTCGATTTCTTCTTTTTGAGCCGAAGGCTGACATCGCTTGCGGAGGCGGTGGTGCGCGCCGCAATTCGCCTCGCGTGGGGCGGGATTGTCGAGACACACGGGGTTCCGCGGACCGCCGCAGGGGTCGAAGCGAGCTGGGCGACGTTCGGCCTCGGAAAACTGGGCGGAGAAGCGCTGGGCTACGCCAGCGACATCGAGCTCCTGTTCATGTACAGCGACGATGGAGAGAGCGACGGGCGGAAACCGGTACGGAACCGGGAATTCTTCGAGCGGCTGTTCAGATCCGCGGTCGGTATGATCCGTGCGCGGCGGGAGGGAATCTTCCGAATCGATCTCAGACTACGCCCTTACGGCGCCGACGGCCCGCTCGCGTGCAAGCTTGACAGCTTCGTAAGCTACTACGGGCCGAAAGGCCCGGCACACGCGGCGGAGCGGCTCGCCCTCGTGCGCCTTCGCTGGATCGCCGGAGACGAGGAGCTCGGCCGGCGGGCGGTACGCATCCGTGACGACATCCTCTACCGCAGCGAGAGTATCGACATCGCCGAGCTCCGCAAGCTCCGCGAGCACCAGATCGCCGAAAAGGTGCCGGAAGGCCGGATCAACGCCAAGTTCAGCCCAGGGGGGCTGGTAGATCTCGAGTATAACGTTCAACTCCTGCAGGTAACCTACGGGCGCGCCAAGCCGGAGCTTCGCTGCCCCGGTATCCACGAAGCCCTTCGCGAACTATCGAAGGAAGGGGCCATCGATACCGCCGAGGCGGAAGCGATGATCTCCGCCTACCGTTTTCTGCGCGACCTGCTCAACGGGATGCGGATGCTCCGCGGCAACGCGCAGGATCTCTTTCTCCCCGATTTCGACAGCCTGGAGTTTCGCCACCTGGCCCGGAGGATCGGATACCGACATGACGAGAATCTGGCGGCGCAGGAGAAGCTCAAGCTGGACTTCGAGATGCACACCGCGGCCGTTCGCTCGTTCGTGGAGCGCCATCTGGGTCGGGAAGCGATCCCCGGGGAGGCCGCGGGGAGCGTGGCCGATCTCGTCCTCTCCGATTCCCTCTCCGAAGAAGCTAGCCGAGCGGCGTTCGCCGGCGCCGGTTTCTCGCGTCCCGAGCGCGCGGTTGAGAATATCCGAGCGATGCGGCGGACCGGCATTCCCCGCACTCGGCTTGCGCGGCTCCTTGTTCTGGCGTGGGATCGGCTGGCACAGGTAGCCGATCCGGACATGGCGCTCAATAACTGGGAAGCGTTTCTCGGCCGCCTTCGCGACACGGACGAGCACGTGAGCCGACTCCTAAATCAGCCGAAGCGCCTGGACATCTTCTTCACGATCGCAAACGGGAGCCAGTTTCTGGCCGACACGCTCATCGCAAACCCCGAGTTCTTCGACTGGATCACCGAGGCCCGGACGGTGCGCAGCTCCTATTCCGAAACCGAGCTCGCCAATCAGCTCCGCGCCGAGCTGGAAGAGTGTACGACGCGACCGGAACGGCTCAACGCTATCCGGCGCTTCCGCAAGCGCCATATTCTGCGGATCGGGACTCGCGACATCTGCCTTCAGACCTCGCTCTCCGAGGTAACCGGGGAGATCTCAAGCCTGGCACGGGCAGTAATCGAGGAGGCTCTCCGGGCCGTATGGAGTAAGGTCGAGGCACAGGGGCTGCCGGTGCCGGCGAGCCCGGATCGATTCTGCGTCCTGGCGTTCGGCAAGCTCGGGGCGGGAGAGCTCAACTACAGCTCCGATATCGATCTCGTGGCTGTCTACGATCCCGCCCACGACCCGCTCGTATCCCAATCGACGGAGAGCGAATCGTCGGGGGAAGCGCCCGCGAGTCGAGCCCCCACGAGCGGGGCGCCCGCGACCGGATCGACCGGAGAGGCCGCCACCGATGCTCCCGCTTCCTCGACGGCCGATCTTTCGCCGGGAAGAGTAGCCGGGAAGGATCCGCCTGCGAGGGACGAGCAGCAACCGCAGCCGCGCCCCGACGAAGAGGAACGGCTCTATGTTCGCGTGTTCCGCTCGCTTATCCAGGACCTCACCGATTTCACCGAAGAGGGACAAGCCTACCGGGTCGATCTGCGCCTCCGCCCTCACGGGGAGGCCGGGCCCATGGTACCTGCTACGCACGCCCTCCTTCGCTACTACCGCAGCAGCGCTCAGCTCTGGGAACAGCAGGCACTGCTCAAGCTCTCGCCGGTTGCCGGCGCGCGCTTCATCGGACAACGGGTCGTCGCCGAGTTGCGCCCGACCCTCAGCCACCCTCGAAAACCGGCCATCGTTCGCCGGACGGTCCGCATGCTCCGCTCCGAAGCCGTCGAGCACCACGGCGCCGAGGAGCGCGAAGACATCAAGAACCGGATCGGCGGGATACGCGATATCGAGTTCCTCGTCCAGGCGCTGCAGATGATCCACGCACCGACCTACCCCGGACTGTTGATCGGAAACACGCTGGCGGCAATCGAAGCACTGAAGGGCGCTTCCCTCCTAAGCGAGGAGCAGGCAGCACAGCTCGAGTGCGACTACGTGTTTCTCCGGAAGATCGAGCACTTCCTCCAGCTCTACGGCGACCGCCGGCTGCACGCCCTCCCGTCCGAGCCGCCCGAGCGGCGAAAGCTCGCGCGCTGCGTTCAGGGACCCGGCGCCGATCCCGACACGTTCTTCGCGACGCTCGACGAGGTCCTGCGGCGGACCCGGAACGAATACCGAGCTATCCTAGAAGAAGACGACGCAGCCGAGTGACGCCCGAACGGCTCCCTCAGCCCCGGTTCACGCCCCGGGGCCGCTGTGCTATATTCCAACCCACCTCAGTGGGGAGCTCCCGGCGATCCGAGAAGCCGCAAGCCCAGCCATAGTCCCGATCCCGGGAGGCGTGGGAGCCGCGGGAGCCGTCGTACTATATAGGAGGATAAAATGACCGAGCCGCACTCGGCACAGGACGTGCTGGGCATCATCGAGGAAGAACGGATACAGATCGTGGACCTCCGCTTCATGGACTTCCCCGGAATCTGGCAGCACTTCTCGTTCCCGGCGCACGACCTCGACGAGGATACCTTTGAGCGCGGAATGGGATTCGACGGCTCGAGCATCCGCGGCTGGCAGGCGATTAACGAGTCAGACATGATCGTCAGGCCCGTCCCGCACAGCGCCTTCATCGACCCGTTCTTCCGGCACAAGACGCTTGTGATGACCTGTGACATCTGCGACCCGGTCACCGGAGAGGACTACACGCGCGACCCCCGGAGCGTTGCCCGGAAGGCGGAGCAGTATCTCAAATCGACCGGCATCGGGGACACCGCCTACTTCGGTCCGGAGGCGGAGTTCTTCGTCTTTGACGATATCCGCTTCGCCCAGAACGAGCACAGCGGCTACTATTTCCTGGACTCGGTGGAAGGTCAGTGGAACTCCGGCCGCACCGAAGAGCCGAACCTCGGCTACAAGCTACGGTACAAGGAAGGTCAGTTTCCGGTCCCGCCGTCGGACAGCCTCCAGGATATCCGGAGCGAGATGATGCTCGTGCTCGACTCGATCGGCGTGCCGGTGGAAACGCAACACCACGAGGTGGCCACCGGCGGCCAGTGCGAGCTCGACATGCGCTTCGGTACGCTCGTCAAGATGGCGGACGACCTCCTCAAGTACAAGTACGTGGTGAAAAACGTGGCGCGCCGTCACAACAAGACGGTCACCTTTATGCCTAAGCCGATATGGAACGACAACGGGAGCGGGATGCATATTCACATGAGCTTCTGGAAGGACGGCAAGAACCGTTTCTATGGCGACGGCTACGCCGGACTCTCTCAGGAGGCGCTCTATGCGATCGGCGGCCTCCTGAAGCACGCGCCGAGCGTGCTCGCCTTCAGCAATCCCACCACCAACAGCTACAAGCGGCTGGTGCCCGGCTTTGAGGCGCCGGTGAACCTCGCCTACAGCTCGCGGAACCGCAGCGCCTGCATCCGCATCCCGATGTACCACACCAGCGAGAAAGCCAAGCGTTTCGAGTTCCGCTGCCCGGACCCCAGCGGCAACGCGTACCTCACCTTCAGCGCGATGCTCATGGCGGCAATCGACGGAATCCGGAACAAGATCGATCCGGGCGACCCGCTCGACAAGAACATCTACGACCTGCCGCCGGCGGAGGCGGCCAAGGTCCCCAAGACGCCGGGCAGCCTGCGCGAGGCGCTCGAACACCTGCGCCGCGACCACGAATTCCTCCTTAAGGGCGATGTCTTCACCGAGGA
Organism: Spirochaetaceae bacterium; assembly: GCA_003554375.1. Taxonomy (GTDB): domain Bacteria; phylum Spirochaetota; class Spirochaetia; order DSM-27196; family SKKC01; genus PWGF01. Next base: position 989 of record PWGF01000245.1, on the reverse strand, counting down.
CGTAATCGAGACATGGATAAACTACAAGCTCCAGAACGAGGTCCTCCCGATCGACACGCGCCCGCACCCGTACGAGTTTGCGCTCTACTCGGATATCTGAGCGGGCCCGGCCGGCGGCCGTTCAGCTCAATTGACACGGTCCGTTCCGGCCCCTACACTCGAAGGAGATGGGTCGGCGAACGGCGTCTCTTCGATGCCGGCTCTGCGGTAGTCGCCGCAACAACGGCACGCCTTGACTTGTCCGCACGCGCAATTCCGCACTGTCGGAGCGCTTCCGAGATCGACTCAGTGCCGCCCCGGTAGCTCAGTTGGATAGAGCGGCTGCCTCCTAAGCAGCAGGTCCCAGGTTCGAATCCTGGCCGGGGTAGTTTTTGGATGATCGTAATACAATGATCTAGTTCTGCTGGTGCAAGTTGTAACCGATAGCTGAACGGAGCAGTACTGCCGGAAGCAGACGAGAAGAAACGGGGGCGACTACCTGATCCCCCGGCCGCACGGCTCACCTCACAATACCTGAACCACCGCCGAAACAATCGTCACCAGCGCGAAGAACGCCACGATCATCCGATTGGTGGTCCGAAAGCGCGCGTCCATGCTGCTGTGCATCTCTTCGAAACGGCCATTCATGTCGGCCCGCATATCCTCGAAGCGCTTGTCGACCTGTTGGAACCGGGTGTTCATGTCGGTCCGTACTTCCTCGAACCGGGTGTTCATGTCCGCGCGCATCTCTTCGAAGCGCTTGTCGACTTGCTCGAACCGCTTGTCGATTTGCTCGAACCGCTTGTCGATTTGCTCGAAGCGCTTGTCGACTTGTTCGAAGCGCTTATCGACCTGTTCGAAGCGCGCGTTCGTGTCGGCGCGCATCTCCGCGAAGCGATTCTCCATCGCCTGGAAGCCTTGCTGCATCAGTTCGCGCTGGTGGCTGAGCGACTCCTCTACGCGGACGATGCGCTCCAGAAGTACGGGATCGCTTACGGCCGGCGCGCGCT
>PWGF01000025.1 GCA_003554375.1 Spirochaetaceae bacterium | reverse complement strand
GTAGCAGAAGGGAAGCCGCCACAAACTGTTTGGCGAGCGAGGCAGCCTCGAACCGGGTGTCTGGGCGGATTTCGATTCCGTAGTCGAGGTTCGCCTCTCCGTACCCGGCCGAATAAACGAGTTCTCCCTCGTGTGTAATCGCCAGGGCGCATCCGGGTGAGCCCGCTTGATCGTAACGACTGAAGAGGCGATCAATGCGACCGGTGTCGAGATTGAGCGTTTGGGTGCCCGCGGGCTGCACCGCTAGAAGGGATTGGTTGGCGCTTGGCAGGAGTAGCAGGACGCAGAGAAGAAGAGTCACGCGACAGAGGGTGCAGCAAACGCAAGGACGACTCACACGGGGCTCCGTTCGTTGTGCGGTGTGAGGCAAGGATTGTTGTGGCTGAAAGAGTACGCAGCAGCGTAGCCGGAAGGCGTCCGGAGGGATCCAGACGATCGCTCCGCCTGCCTCGGAGCTAGTACCAACAATCCTTGCCTCACGCTTTCGTTGTACGGATTACCGGGACATGCGGCATATCCCGGCCGCTCCGTACTCTACGGATACTCCAGCTTGACGACTCAGGTCAAGGACCTAAGTCGGGTGGGCTGAGCTCGAGGCCCGGTACATCAGGCAACTGCGCGTCGGGCAGGGGGAGGGGGATACCATTGGGCTCCGAATGCTCCGCGTCCGGCCGGCTCGCGTCCGGGAGGCGCGGGCCCGGATGGCCTGGAGCCGGCTCGAGGTCTAGGCGAACCTTCGGCTCGAACACCACCCGTTCCGGATGGACGGGGAGGCCGACTTCGGAGTCGATCTTCTGAACCGGCTCATCGTCGGCGATGACGTAGGTGCCCTGGAAGGGTTGCCCGTCAGCCGTCACGATATGATCCGGGGCTTCCACATCGATCGTCTCCGGGCCGGAGCGGTACTCCAGCGGCGGTGCCAAGATCGGCGCGACGTCCTGTACCTCGCCCGGAGCTGGATCAGCCAGGCTCCCGCCGTTCAGATCCGGCGACGGAACCACCGGATCGCGATCGAGCCGGTGTTGGAGAACGCTTGCTTCTTCGGTATCCAGGAGAAGGTCCGGCGACGGAGCTTCGCCGAACGAGAACCCGTCTGCTTCTTCGTCATAGTCCGCAGGAACGTCGGGATTGCGAGCGACAGTCTCAGTCTCATCCGGAGCGTAGCTTACCGTACCGAGACCGGTCATCGTAATACCCGGTTCCACAGTAACCGTTGTGGCTTCCGGCGGAAATGGTATGGGGCTGAGAAGCTCAGCGTCGGTGCCCGCTCGTCTGATTTCGGTTTCTGGGGTTGTCGGAAAGGAGTCGGGAAGTGCCTCGACTCGCAGGCCGGTGTTTGCGTCGATCTGCACTTCCTCTATGTCCTCCGGCCGCTCATCCCACGAGTAGTCGGGGCGAACGCCGGCCCGAGCCGCGGTTTCCGCGCGCAATCGAGCCTTGAGCTCCTGGTCCGGCCCGGTGGGCAGCCCGAGCCCGGCAGCTCCGCGAGGATCAAGGAGCTTCCGGTAAAGCACCGCGTATTCCGGCTCCTCATCGCGGGGATCTTTCTCAACGGGAAGCTCCGGCAGTAGATCGCCGAGGTCAGGCGCAGGGAGCCCGGACTCATCGCCGGGTGCGAAGTCCAGATCCGGAAGCGCGGCCTCCCTATCCGGCGCCGTTTCGGCCTCCGGCTCCGCCGGGGGCGCGTCCGCTTCCGGGGCGGACTCAGGATCTGGCCCCATCCGGGCAGGAAGCGAGCCCGGGTGTCCCGGAGGTAGTAACTCTCCGACAGCCTCGGCAACTCGCCCTTCCAGCGTTACGACCTCGTCTGTCAGCTCTCGGAGTTGAGCCGCTTCCTCGCGTTCTTCTCGAACGGAAGACCAGAACTCTCCCCATACTTCCGAGGCGTGCACTCCCAGAACCGCGAAGTCGGGATCTGCCGCCGGGTCAGCTCCAAGGCGCTCGTACTCCGGGGTCTCTTGGTCTTCTTCCTCCTCGTCTTGGCCCTCCTCGTCTGCGTACTCCTCATCATACGCGTACATCATCGCTCCGGCCCGGTCTTCTCCGACCCAGATACTGGTTACGGTCTCGTCGGCGAATCCGATGAACCAGCCATCGGTATGGAGATCGGTGGTGCCTGTCTTACCGGCAACCGGGGTGTCCGGCAGTCGCGCCCGTTGTCCGGTTCCGTACTCCACCGAGCTTCGGAGCATGTCACGCATAATGTAGGCGTTCTCCGCGGACAGCACTGAGGTGGTCTGGACGTCGGCCTCGAAGATCGTCTCTCCATCGTCGTCCGTATTGTCGTCGGTAGCGTCGGCGTCCGGCTCGCCGTCGTTGCCGCCGTTGTCGACGATTTTGCGAATCGTATGCGGCGCCGCGCGGATCCCCTGATTGGCGAACACGCTGAACGCCGAGGCCATTTCGAGGGGCGTTACTCCGTGCTCGAGCCCTCCCAATGCGAAGGAGTGATGGCCCTCACCGCCGTCATCGTCGCCGAAGGTAGTGAAGCCGAACTCCTCAGCGTGCTCACGCACCTGGGGGACTCCAACTTCCCGCGCCAGGCGCACGGCGGGTATGTTGAGCGAATCGGCCAAAGCGTCACGGAGGCTCATCAGCCCGTGGTATGTGTCGTCGTAGTTGCGGGGCCACACCATCAGGTTCTCCGCTTCCGAAGGATCCGGCGGCGAGTCGAGATCGATCGAGAATCCGCCCGCGGCAGCCTCCTCGATATCCGCCGCGGTGCCGTACATGGGCATGTCGTTAACAACGGTTCCGGGATGGTAGTCGCGCTCCTGTAGCGCCGCGGAGTAGACGAACGGCTTGAATGCGGAGCCGGGTTGCCGCTCGGTGACGACGGCGCGATTGTAGGCGTCTCCGCCTCTGCCGCCGATCATGGCCCGCACCCCGCCCGTAACAGCATCAACGCTCACCAGAGCCGCTTGCGGCTGTTCCCGGCTTATGGGCTCCTCCTCATCGACCACCGTCGGGAGCGTGCCGTCGTCGAAGGCTCCCTCCACGGCAGCCTCCGCTTCTTGCTGCATAGCCAGATCCAGGGTGGTGTGTACCTCCAGATCGTGCGCGAAAACATCTTCCGCATCTGCCTCGGTCTGCTCCAAGAGCTGCGTACGTACGTGTTGCATGAAGTACGGAGCGGTATCGTCCATATCGTGAGGATCCGCGAGCTCCATCGGCTGCTCCGCTTCGTACTCCGCAGCTTCCGGAACCAGATAGCCGGCGTCGACCATGCTCTGCAACACGACGTTCCGCCGGCGCTGGGTTGCTTCCGGGTTGTTGAACGGCGAGTATGCCGTCGGGGAGGTTAGAACCCCGACGAGTACCGCTGATTCGTTGAGCGTAAGCTCATCCACCGACTTGTCGAAGTAGTGCTGCGCCGCCGCTTCGATACCGTACGCGCCGCCCCCGAAGTATACCTCGTTGAGGTACATCTCCAGAATCTGCTCCTTGTCGTAGCGACGCTCGAGCTGGAAGGCGAGGTGCGTTTCGGCAATCTTGCGGCGGAAGGTCTGCTCCCGGGTGAGGTACAGCGTGCGCGCGAGCTGTTGAGTGATAGTGCCCGCTCCCTGGACGATCCGGCCCGCAACAAGGTTTCTGAGCGCTGCGCGGACGACGGCGCGGTAGTCGAGTCCCCGGTGATCGAAGAACCTGCGGTCCTCAGTGGCCAGGAGCGCGTTCCGCAGGTGTTCCGGGACCTGTTCTAGATCCACGTGGACCTGCTCCTCAGGTGCGAGGCGGCCGACTTCTTCCCCTGCGATATCGTAGACGACGGGGCCCACCGGGGTCTCCCGGTACTCCTCCAGGTCAGGTGCAGCAGCCGCTACACGGTAGACGTATATGGCGAGCGCTACCGCGGACACAGAGGCGACAGCTCCGAGCGAGACTGCCGCGACGGCAAGCGCTCTTCGGAGTCGCGAAGTATTTCTAAACGCGCGTCGAAGTCGGGAAACTGTATTCAACATACCTTGCCTTGCTGGGGTGTGTTCGCACCGTGACCCTGTCTCGCCCTATCTCATGTGCTTGTGGATCGGACGGATGACCGAACTCGATGCTCTGCTTCGGCTAACGGCTAAGCAGGCACCGGGATGGCGGTCGGACCAGACGCGATTGAGGTGCCCACGGGTTCAACCCAAGGATCGGAAGCGTGCCGAGACTTTTCCTACGGGCAAAGATAATCATCCGGCCGGCTCGATTCAATGGGTCGTGGCGTCTCGCCTTGTGGCGCCGTCAGCCTCGTCCCCGATACGGGGCCACGCCCTGCTCGGGTACCCAGAGTCCCTCCGGCGGAGGCCCGCTCTGGTAGAAGACGTCGATCGGAATACCGCCCCTGGGATACCAATAGCCGCCGATACGAAGCCAGGCGGGATCCAGGGCTCCCTCCAGACGGCGCGCAATGCCGATCGTGCACTCTTCGTGGAATCCACCGTGATTCCGGTACGAGGCCAGGTAGAGCTTGAGCGACTTACTCTCGACGAGCCTCTTCCGGGGAGCATAGTCGATGACCAGATGGGCGAAATCAGGCTGTCCGGTAATCGGGCAGAGGGCGGTGAACTCAGGGCAGGTGAAACGGACAAGGTACGAACGATCCGGGTGTGGGTTCGCCACCGTCTCGAGACGGGCCTCTTCCGGTGATGGGGGGACCTGCGTTTCGTGGCCGAGCTGACTGAGGTCCGATTGTCGGTACTCTTGGCTCACACCTTGACCTCCGAATCCGCCTGATGCTGCCGTCAGCCCATGACCACCATCGGGATCAGAACTCCGGCGGGGCGCCTTCACCGGCCCGGCTCCCCGATTGTCGCCGATTCTCCCCGGGCGGCACATCGGGCCCTCGACGCCTCAGAGTTTGCCGGCTGCGGTATACTGCCAGGTAGACGAGCGGCGTGTCGAGAGCCGCGATGACAAGCTTGACCACCCATTGCCCGAGGATCAGAGGAGCAACAGGGAGAATGCCGAGAAATGCGACGGTCACGAATACGCCGGAATCGACGAGCTGAGCGAGGGCTGTGGAAGCGTTGTTACGAAGCCAGAGAAACCGGGCGCCGGTAGCGTTGCGGATCCGTGCAAAGAGCCACACATCCAGCCACTGACTAACGATGTAGGCCGTGAGGCTGGCCACAATCACCCTGCCGCTCTGTACCATCACGATCTCGAAAGCTTCCTGGTGGGCCCAGACTTCGGCAGAAGGCCAGATGATCGCCAGCTCGATCAACACGAGGACCACGACAAGCGCCGCAAAGCCGCTTGCGACAATCCGATACGCGGTCCGTGGGCCGCAAAGCTCGTTGGCGACGTCCGTACAGAGGAACGTGAGCGAGAAGGCAAGCACGCCTGCGGGAACCGAAAACGGGCCTACGGCAATGACTTTCGTCGCAAGTACGGCCGAGATCGTGAGACCTGCGGCGAACACCGAGGTGAGCAGCGTGAAAACGAACGGGAGCTCTCCCGGGGCGATGTGCTGCCCGGGTGCGGAGCCCCTTTCCGCCGCCGTGCCCCGGTCCGGTTTCAAGCTCCGTTCGGAGGGCCCCGATCCCACGGTATCGGCTTCATCGGCTTGTAGTTTCCATCCGGCCGGTCGATTCATCACGGTCCTCCTGTCCGGTGCCCGGCGGCTTCCCCGTCGGTCCTCTGTGCGGCTTGAGCCGCAAGCTGCGCACCCGACATGAGTACGAAGAAGGTGAGCGAGTTGCGGCCCGGTATGTTACCATAGCGCTGTCATGCTTTCCAGAAAGGATCAAAAGCGGGGTCAAGCGGAACAGAGCCCCAAGGCACACTCGAAGGCGGCAAACGGGCGGCCGCACCAGAGAGCCGGAGCGGTCTACCTGCTTGGCGATTCGGTCTTCGACAACGAGGTCTACGTTCCGGCGGGTTCCAGCGTGTCGGACTGTCTTCACGCGGCGCTGGCCGGGGAATACGATGTACACTGTCTTGCGGTCGACGGAGCCACGATGCAGGATGTTCCTGCCCAGCTCAAGCGATTGCCGACCGGAGCGACCGCAGCGACCGGAGCGGCTGGAGCGGGGGCGCCGGGTGGAGGAGTCGGAGAGAGCGTCTTCCTGAGCGTGGGAGGGAATGACGCGGTTCTCCGGGCCGCGCTGCTCGACGAACCGGTCCGATCCGTGGCCGAAGGGGGTGCGGCGCTCTTTCGGCTCTCCGAAGAGTTCGGCGCGGCGTACGGCGAGCTGCTGGATCGTATTGGCCAGGCGGGTATCGAGCCGACGGTGTGCACGGTGTATTTCGGCGATTTCCCCGACGAGCAATGGCACGCCGCTGCCAAAGCGGCAGTACGGGCCATCAACTTCGCGATCGTTCAGTGTGCGGCGACTCGAAAGCTCTCCGTTCTCGACGTCAACAGCGTCTGTTGTGAGCCTACGGACTTCGTTTCCAGCATCGAGCCGTCGGCAGCCTGCAGCGAGAAGCTGGCTGACGCGATTGCGGCGGTGGTGTGGGGCAATGCCGTGAGTTCACGCTTCTACACGGGCAGCTGAGGCCCCCGCCGCACTAACAGCCTCCAAGCGGCCGGCGCGTTTCCCCCGGATCCCCAAGCGAGCGCAGAGGCGAGCGTGGCGGCGTGTTTGCATGAACGAGCCGAGGTGCGTACCATGTCCCTTTCTAGGAGGATAACTATGAGTATGGAGCTAAGAGACGGTTGCCGGTATGCGTTGCTTGTCCCCACGAGTATGGGCGTTCGGATGACGCCAACTCAGGGCCAGCCGGTCAATGCGAGCGACACATACATTCTACAGGCTACGAGCGCTGAGACCAACGTCGCAAGCATCGCGTCGTTCCTAGGACTACCGGTGAAGGTGCTGACTACCTTCGTCAAGGGGAGCCCCATTGCTCGTTTCATCAAGGACAACCTGGCGTCTCGGCATATGGACTATGAGGGACCGGAGGTAGAGCAAGGCGGTCCGTGGGGGTATCGGCACCAGTTCAACATAGCCGACAGCGGCTTCGGCGTACGCGGGCCACGGGTCCACAACGACCGCGCCGGCGAGGTTGGACGCACGCTCAACGTAGAGGACTTCGATCTGGACCGCATTTTTGGCAAGGAAGGTGTGCAGGTGGTCCACCTGTCGGGTCTTATAGCGGCTCTGTCGCCGGAAGCCGGCAAGTTCTGCGTCGAGGTCGCCCGAGCGGCACAACGCTACGGAACGCGGATCTCGTTCGATCTGAACTACCGCGCGTCCTTTTGGAAGAACAGAGAGTCCGAGCTCCGGGAGATGTTCACCGAGATCGCCTCGATCTCAGACATTCTCATCGGTAACGAGGAGGATTTCCAGCTCACGCTCGGCCTGGAGGGCCCGGATCCGGGCGGGAAGGGTATCTCATCCAAGCTGGACGGCTTCAAGGGCATGATCGAAGAGGCACGCAGCCGGTTTACCCACGCCGAACTGTTCGCCACGACGTTGCGGGAAGTCGTCAGTACCAATACCCATCTCTGGGGAGCGGTTATGTGGGCGAACAACTCGTGGTATCTCGAAGAGCCCCGGGAAATCCCGGTTCTCGATCGTATCGGCGGCGGAGACGGTTTCGTCGGCGGTGTCCTCTACGGGGTGCTTCGCGGCTGGGAGCCGGCCGACTGGATACGGTTCGGTTGGGCCAGTGGGGCGCTCGCCACGACGTTCCTCACCGATTACGCTCAGCCTGCCGACGAGGATCAGATCATGGACATCTGGCGCGGGAATGCCCGGGTGAAGCGTTAGTCCCGGGGGGGAGCGGCATCCGGATCGTCACATGAGCGGCCCGGATGGTTCTCGTCTTCCTCCGTGAACACGTGCGCGCGGTCACGGCCCTCTTCTTTGGCTCGGTAGAGCGCCTTGTCGGCCCGGAGCAGCAACGTTTCCACGGTGTCCTCGGGCGAAGTGCAGTCCGCGATCCCGATACTGACCGTGATCGAGAACGTGTTGCCCTGCTCGTCGGAGAAGGCAGTCCGACTGACCTTGTCGCGCAGGCGTTCCGCCGCAACCAGGGCGCACTCCTTGTTGGTCTCCGGCAGTACGACGACGAACTCCTCCCCACCGTAGCGCCCAACGATATCGCTCTCACGGAATATCCCGTCGTGTCTGAGAAGGCGGCCGAGAGTTCGGAGTACCTCGTCACCCGCGAGATGGCCGTAGGTGTCGTTGACCCGCTTGAAGTAGTCGATATCGATGATCATGCACGAAAACGCCCCAATATGGTCGGTGAGTGAGCCATGCGGCTCTCCGGAACACCCGGCGGCGCGGGGCGTTTTCAGTTCGGGAAGCCGAGTTCCTGCCGCGGCATCCAGCCGCCAGCGGTTACGGTGCGCTCGTTTTCGCTCCGCGTTGAGCGCTTCCAAGAATGCCCGACGGTTCAGCAGATCGGTGAGATAATCAATTCTGCTAATTGAATGGAGCTCCTCGTTCAGCTTTTCGATCTCGGCCTTCTGACGCTCCAATAGGTGCGCATCCACGATCGTGCGGAAGGAGTCGCTGATGTATTCGTTCAACCGTTGCGAGAGCTGTAGCTGCGTTGCCAGAGTGTCCACCAGCGAGCGGAAGTTGACCTCTACGCTTTCGGTGGGATCGGCGGAGTCCGGCACGTAGTAGCGGGCGTAGTTCGTTGCGTACACGGTTTGGAGACGATCGTTCTCGCGGCGATCGGTCACGGCGATCAACTTGAGGAACGACGAGAGCCGCTTGGCCTGATCGTCGGCAAGACGGAGATACTGGTCTGCATCGATGACGAGAAGATTGCGCTCCGGGTCCCCCGTTTGCAGCGCTTCATCGACCGAAAGTCTGGATACCCGAAGGTGATCCATAGCTCTCAGTGTTCCGCATACCAACTCATTGTTACTTGCGAGGAGTATTTCTTCCATGAGCTCCTTTGCCTTGCCGGTATGTGAGCCGGCCCCCTTGGGAAACAGTTTCGCCGGGGGGCCGGCCGGCGTTCTCTTCC
>PWGF01000407.1 GCA_003554375.1 Spirochaetaceae bacterium | reverse complement strand
GCGTTGCTGGTGCTGGGAGCGTGTACCGGGAGCCCTCCAGAGATCATGCGAAATCGGTCCGGCCTCATCGTCTTCGTGGATCGTGAGAACGAGGAGGTCGTGGAACAGCTCTCAGTCTATGTCCATGCCGAGGACGAGGACGGAGAAGAGGATATCGACGAGCTGTACGTCATCCATGACGAGGCGCAGCTTTCGTGGAACCTCGATCGAGCGACCTGGCAGGAGCGAGAACGGGACGAAATCCGATGGATTGGCCACGCCGGGCTTGCCCCTGCCGACGGGGTTATCCCCCGGGGAACGTACCGATTGGTGGTGGTGGATCGCGCCGGCATGCGCGACGAGCATACGCTGGAAGTAGTCGCACGAGATGAGATCGTTACATGGGAGGACCACCCGCAGCTCGTGAGGCAGAACGATCTGGTCGTGCCTGCCGGGGGGCGTGGCCCATATCGGCTACGCTTTCTCAGCTCCCGTGGTAACGTGGTCGGCGAGATATCTCTGCCGACCGAAGGCGCCTCGGCTGAGGAGATCCGGGAGGCAATTTCCGAGAACGACCAAACGTACCTGATGGAGTACCGTGCCCGGGATGAAGCCTGGGTTATTGTGGGGCCGTACCCTTTCGGACTCTTCGAGTGACCTCCGGCCGGCGATCTCCGCCGAGAGATTGCTCTCATGTTGCCCGTATACTCTTTGACCGAGGAAAGACTCTCCGCAATAGGCGGCGCACTCTCTGTCCAAAGGACAGCCCGAATCGGTGTGAGAAATCTACCGCCGCTTGCTCCATTGCTACGCCGGGACCGTACTTCACTTTCAGCTCGTGCCAGTGTTTCACGATCCACACGTACAGGTCGGCAGGTGTGCGTCCGGGGAATCGACCGAGAACGCGGGCCGCATGGATGATCTCGATGATCGGGCGGAATACGTTATCGTACCAGGAGCGCATTGCTTCCTCGAACGGTATCTCCTCGTTCCGGTCCTGGTTAATGAAGTATTTGTGAACATGGATGTGGTGCTCGACGACGTCGTATCGTCCCGGGGCGGTGAACCGCAGATCGTATTCCGGGATGATCTCCGGCCACTTCGTCCGCTCGTAGAACTTTCGCTTCTCATAGTCGATTACGAGCTCCATCAACCGTTCTTTGGTCAGGTCCGTATCGAGCTCGATCTCTGAGCTGAGGGAGGTGACCTCAGCGTCGATGCTCTCCACTCCTTGCGCTCGCGCCACCGAAACGCGGTGATTGCCGTCGCGCACGAAGTACACGCCGCCGATCTCGTAGAGCTGTATTGCCGGGAGTATGATGTCGCGATAGTGTGCTTCGTCTACCCGTACCCAACGCGGTCTGAGAGTGTCGCGCTTGGGAAGGAAGGACTTGTTGAAGTCGCGATACCGGCCTTCACTCCCGACGATCCGGGAGATGGGGACGGTCTTAAGGCCCCGGTAGGTCTCGCTCTTCGGCCGAAGGACGTTCCGAACCTCCTGGAGTGAGAGCAACTCTTCGTTCTGCGGGGTAAGCAGGTTCACGATACGTGACAACGTTGCCTGGGTTCGTGCCTTGTTGAAGTCATCTTGCGCTTTCTGCGTAGCAAAACCTGAGCTCATAGGCGTCCTTCGTACTGCAGCAGATAGTGGTCGTAGACGTTTATCACGTCTGTCCGGTAATAGCGTGTGACGCGAGGTGCGTTTTGATCGTAGAGGTGAATGTGGCCGTGAAGCAAGTATCGGGGCTTGAATGTCCGCATGAACCAGCGGAAACAGCGAAACCCCAGATGGCAAGGATCCGGCCGATCGTGGATCCCGCGCGGCGCCGCGTGCGTCAGAAGCACATCGAGATACCGCCCGTACAGGATTCTGTTGAGAAGAAGGCGCGGGACCATCCGAAGTACCTTCAATGTCATCTGAAACTCGGTGAATTGGTTCTCTCCTCCGTTGTAATACATGCTTCCACCGAGCCCGGCGATGAGGAGATCGTTAATGCGTCGTAGCTTGCCACCTACATATGTAGCGCCGAAGTAGTTCTCGAACGGAGTAGACTCCGGTTTTCGGCCATCCCATACATGGCCGTGGCGAAACAGTGAAAGCTTCTTGAGATTGTGATTCCCAAACACGAAGACCACCGGCTTGTTGAGAGAAGAGGCAATGAAGCCGAGGTACTCCATCGGAAGGTCACCGGCGGAGAGCACGAGATCCACATCACCGAAACGCTCACGGACGTTGGGGCTGTACACGAGGGGGTCTACATGGTCGGAGACACAGAGGATCTTCATTGGCGGCGTGCTCCTAACGGCGGGCTGAAGCCTTCTTGAGGAGGTCCTGGAGATGATCGGTTCCCAGTAGATCTATAGGCCGCGTCTCCGCGAACTCGAAGGCCAGCTGAGAGAACGTTGAGCTTGTGACTACTACTCCGCGGGTAATGTTCTGACTCTTCATTCGCTCATAGAGATCGCGGACCATACTCTCGTCGATGATGCTTGTGGTGCGGAGCAAGCGAACCAGTTTCGGCAGCGGGCGTGCGCTGAGCCATTTGTTTTGCGCCTCAACGGCGAGGATTTCGCATCCTTCTGAGATGTCGGTGACTTCACGTACCGACAATCCCATCTGTACTACGACCGCTTTGCAAAGCTCCCGAAACTGTTCCATGTTGACTGTCATGAAGTCCTTGATGTGATCGTCACTGCGGAGCTCTTGATAATGGCTCAGCTTCTCCGCGACGTCCTTGAAGCGTGGGCGAATCTTATATATCCGCTCCCACTGCTCGATCGCGGCGTCCATCTGACGTGTCTTCTCGTAACAGAGACTCACGAAGTATCGCGCGTAGAGCTCCTCGGTTTCGTGTTGGCCTTCGGCCAGCTTCAGCGCCCGCTCCAACTCCGGTATGGCACGGTCAAAGCTGTTCATTTCCATAAGGCAGCTCCCGCGCTCAATCAGAGCTCGAACCTTGGCATCCGGATCCTTCTGCGCCCGCTCCAGCGCAGAGAGGGCGGCACTGTACTCCTGTGCTTCCCGATAGATCTTACCGAGGTAGTAGAAGCTTTGAAAGGTGTCGGGGGCGTAACGGGTGGCTTCCTCCAACTCTCGCCTGGCTTCGGCCGGTCGCTTCGCGTGGTAAAGGAGTCTGCCGAGGTGGAGGTGGGACAGGCCGTGGCGTGGATTTAGCTCGAGCGCTTTTCGGTAGTAATTCACCGCCCGATCGGTCTTTCCTCTCTCCTCAAAAAGCTTGCCGGCCGCGAAGTAATGCTCGGCATTGGTCGGCTCCAGCTTCGCTAAAAGAAGGTACTCCTTAAGTGCTTCGTCCAGTTGATTGAAACCGGTATACAGTTCTGCTATCTTTTTTCTAAAAGGGACTTCAGACACCATGCCCGTGAAGTTGGCGATTTCGTTTACTGTCTTCAGCTCCATCAGCGCCAGCTCCGGTTTGTTTTCGCCAAGGTACGCTAGTCCCAGAAAGTAGTGAGCGTCGGCGTTTCTGGGATCTTTGGTCAGGATTCGCCGGGCCGTGCGAATCGCCCCACCGTAGTTCCCGCGCCGATACAGCTCGCGCAAAGCGGCCGCGCGCCTAGGATAGATGATCGATCGGACCACAACGACCGTCAAGACGCCGATGAAGGTGCCGAGGATAACTATTGTGACGATTAACCAAGGCATTTGCGCACCCGCTCGTTCATGGGCCGGGCCCACGCACTTTTACAGTGGCGTTGAGAGTATAGTGGGCGCAGCTTCCGTGTCAAACGCGACGGCCACAGGAGGGTCGCTGTATGCGTCGAACCCTGGGTAACCGCTCTTTCGTACTGCCGGTTATGGTGTTCCTAATTTGGGGGCTCGGACTGCCGCTCGGTGCGGGGGACTCTTCTGAAGAGTTTATGCGTCGTGGCGAGGAAGCGTTCATGGAGAACCGGCTTCGGGACGCGGTGGCGTTTTTCGAGATGGCGCTGGAGGACGATCCCTCCGACGACCGTGCTTATCTGTACATGGCCGTGGCGCAGAAGCAGATGGGGAGGGAGCGACGGGCACGCGCAACCCTAGAGCGCGGGCTGGAGGTAACGGATCGACCGCACGTTTTCTTCTTTAACCTTGGGAACCTAGCGTGGCATGAAGGGGAGCTGGAGGACGCAGTCGATCTGTATGGGCAGGCGATCGATCGAAATCGATCGTATGCCGAGCCATACCTCAACCGGGCCAACGTCAGGGTGGAGCTGGAAGATTTCGATCGGGCGGTGTCGGACTACGGGCGCTACCTGGCACTGAAACCTGATGCCGATCAGAGAGAAGCGATCGAGGAACTCATCGCCCGACTCGAAGATGCGGTGGACGAGCAGGAACGGTTGGCAGCGGAGCTGGAACAGCGTTCGGAGGATGCTTCGGCGGAAGACCCGGAAGACCGAGATGACCCTGAGGTTGCCGAATACCCGGAAGACCCGGACGACCCGGAAGACCCGGAAGACCCGGAAGACCCGGAAGACCCGGAAGACCCGGAAGACTCCGAGCAGCCGGAGGCTCCGGAGGATCCGGAGGATGTGGATGACCCCGAACAGCCTGATGACCCGGAAGTAGCAAGTGAGCCTGATTCGGAGCTATCCGATCCCGAAGTCCGTGATGATGAAGATGCTGAGCCGAGGGAGCCCGGTGATCGAACTCGTGAGTTTTACATGGTTGATCCCGACGTTCTGGGAGATGATCCTGAAAGCGAGCCGGCGCCACTCGACGACGCGGATCAGAACGAGCAACGGCGCGCCCTCCTCAGACGGATCCATGAAGCCCTGGGAGGAAGCGCTCGCGATGCCGATCGTCGTCGCGGAGAAGCGGAGGACTTCCAGGGTTTGGAACGGCCCGAGGACGATGAACTCGACATATTCGAGTGACAAGAGCTGATAGTATACTCTTTCAAGGCACCGGCTTCTACATTAGTTCGACGGCTCCGGGTACGAAGTGCCGGGGTGCCGGGTGTTGGGCATGGGAAGCCCCGGGAGGAGCTCCGTGCCGCCTACTGAACGCGGAGCGGAGCGTCGTTCTGCGCGGATCGGTAGGGCCGGTTAGGTGTGATAGAATAGCCGATGGAGCGCTCCGGTTGGCGACAGGCTCGATGGAGGACTCCGAGAGAGTCGCTTCTCCCTCGGGGCAGGGAATGAGAGGAGCTGATGATGTCGATGGATAGTTCAGGAAGGCGACTTCTGACGGTCGCAGCGGCTGGGGTGTTACTCGTTGGGGCGGTTGTCGCAGGAGTGTTACTCCTTGGAGACGGAGATGGGCGGCTCTCGGAGGCCGAGCAACGTCGGTTGAACACTGTTCGACTGGCGCAGGAGTACGCTGAACAACAGGAGTACGATCGGGCTCTTGATCTGCTGGACAGGCTGCTAATCGATGCGCCGGACGACGATGAGCTGACGACACTTCGTGACGAGATCCTCGAAGCGCGTGCGGCGCAGCACGAGGAGACAATGGCTGAAGAGATCGCGCGGCTCCAGGAGGAGATCCAGGCCCTACAGAGGGAAGAGGATCCGGACCGGGAGGAACGAGAGCGTCTCCGCGACCTCGAGGAGCGTTTAGCGGATGCTGAACAAGCTCGGGAGCGTACAGTCGAGCTCGAAGAGGAACTTGCCGCTTTGGAGGAACGTCGGGCTGAGGCGGAAGCGGAGCGGGACGTTGAGGAAGAACCAACGCCTTCGCCTGACGAGGTCGATGACGAAGATCCAACCGAAACGGATCCGGACCGCGATCCGGGGGTTGACGCAGAATTCGATACGTACATCGATCAAGACGATGAGGTAACCGATCCCGGCGAAGACAGGATTGCCACGATTCCGGAAGACGAGATCGAGGAAGCGCCGCTAAGGGAGGTAGAGGAGCCGGAAGCCCCCGAATTGGAGGAGCTGGAAGAGCCCGAGGAGCGTGACGAACCTGCGGAACTCGAAGAGCCTGAGGAGCCGGAGCTGGATGAGGAAGAGCGGCGCGAGCGAATTGCGGAGCTGATGGAGCGCGCCGAAGAAGCGCTCGAGCTCGATGAGTTCGCGGAGGCGCGTGATCTTCTGGAAGACGTCCTCTCCCTCGATGAGAGCCATGCTCGGGCACGAGCGCGGATGGCTGAGAGCTACGTGCGGGAGTCGCCTGCGTCGAGCGAATACCGCGATCGAGCCCGGGAGCTGGCTCTTGACGCAGAGGCAGAGGACGAGGAGCTGTGGATCCCACCGTATGTGCGTGCCGAAGCCTTGATCGCCGAAGAGCAGTACGACGAAGCAGTTGATGAGCTTGAGGAGGCACTCGAGCGAAGTGAGGAAGATCAGGCACGCATCTACTATACGCTTGCGAACGCGGAGTTCCGTCGAGGCCGTTTCGAGGAAGCCGCCGCTGCTTACGAGCGTACTGTCGAGATCGAACCGGGATATCGCAACGCCTACCACAACTACGGCATTACGCAGCTTCGACTCCGCAATACTTCCGGTGCTATCGAAGCGTTCGAAAACGCGGTCGAACATAACGAGGAGGATCACCGATCCCACTACCGGCTGGGGGCGCTGCAGCTCGACAGAGGCAACCTCGATGCCGCGGTGGAGATGCTGCAACGCGCTGCGGAGTTGGAGGAGGGCGAGCCCGACTATCATGTGACCTTGGCCAATGCACGTTACGCGCAGAATGATCTGGAGGGAGCACGAGAGAGCTTCAGTGCCGCAGTGGAAGCGGATCCGGACAGCCCCTCCAACAACTTTAACGCCGCTCGGATCGAGTACGAGCTGGGAGAGCTCGATGGCGCGTATGACCATATTCTGGAGGCGATTGCTCTGGACCCGCGGCCCGAGTATTACTACACGCTGGGGCAGATTCAGGAAGAGCGGGGCAACATTGAGCGGGCCATCGAGGCGCATCGGGACGCCATGGAGCGCGATGACACTTACGTGCGTCCGATGATTGAGTTGGGTAGGCTCCTGGACGAAAAGGGGGAGACTGACGAGGCCCTGGATATCATGCTTCTGGCCTACGGGATCGAGCCGGAGGATCCTGCGGTGAACAACAATCTGGGATCGGTGTACCTTAGCCGCGAGGAGTGGCAGGAGGCCAAGGACCACTTTGAAAAAGCACTGGAACGCGAACCCGATGATCCCGAGTTCCTCTACAACATGGCGTTGGCCGAGGTAGGGCTGGAGGATCTCGAAGCCGCTGAGGATCTGCTGCGTCAGGTGATCGACCGCTCGAGTGAGCACTGGAGAGCACGGCACCGGCTAGGGGAAGTGTTGGTTGCCCTCGAGAACGAGGGGGAGGCGGAGCGTATTCTGGAAGAGCTTCTTGGCGAGAACCCGGACTATGAGCAGCGTGAGGACGTGGAAGGTATTCTTGGCGGTCTCTAACAGGGTAGAAAACGGGCCCGTGCGGCCTCCGGCGGGGTAGAAGGCGGCCGTTGCGGCCTTCGGACAGGCCTCGTTTAACGGGCACCCACTCTTACGATACGGTGCGTGCTCGAGGTGGCATGCGGAATCCGGGACTGCCTCGGCGCGGTCACATCCGTTGCATTAGGCGGAAGAGCTCGTCCCGCGCAATGCGGTGCCATACCGGCCGCCCGTGCGGACAGCGAGGCACCGGCAGCTGCAACGCCTCAAGGGCCAGATTCCCCGCTAGTGCGTCATCCAGATAGTCGCCGTCCATTACCGCCGCTCGGCAGCTGACTGAAGCGAAGAGGTCGCGAGCCAACTCGCCGGACTCCATCTTGAGATTGGTCAACGCTTCAACGATTGTTCGCTCGGTTCCTCGGAAAACCTGAGGAACAGCGGTAATCTGAACGCTCTCCGGTCCCGCATGCTCTATATTGATTCCGTACCGTGTGAGTTCGGACCGATGCTCGTGAACTTGGCGACGCTGTATGGGGTCCAAATCTACGTGAATGGGAACCAACAGGGGCTGCGAAGGGCTGCCGGCCGTGAATCGGTTGTAAAGAATGCGTTCGTGGGCGGCATGCTGATCGATTATGTAGAGCGCGTCGTCGTAGCTGCAGAGCAGGAATAGACCGAAAAGGGTGCCGTAGAATCGAAAGCGCTCCTCGCCTGTTGAGGTGCGCTCGTCCCCTGAAACCGGCGACGCTGTTTTTCGCTCCCCGGTGCCGCTCATACCGGGTGCTTGGGTGCCGGTGCGTTCGCCGGCCGGCCTCTCTGCAGGCGCCTCCGATATAAGATCGAAGTCGGCGAGATAGCGGGCGCCGGAGATGCCGGAGCTTGGCCGGCCGCCGTTCGGCTCGGTAACGTCGGGCTTGCTGCCCCAGCAGCGAGAGGAGGGAGCGGCGCTTGAGTAGGGCGCGTGGCTGCTGCGGCCCCTCTGCGGCGTCACTCCCAGGGCAGAGTCCGGAGAGTTGGGTGAGTTGTGAGCGGATTCCGAAGCTGATCCGCCTGAACGCGACGTGTTCGAGGTCGATGCCTCCGTGGTAGCTCCGAAGGGACGCGGAACGCCATCTCGGAGCAGCGCTACCAACTGATGTCGCAACCGGTCTAGTGAGCGGAACCGCGCTTCGCGTTTTGCCGGATGGACATTGAAATCGACCAGGGAAGGTTCCACCTCCATGAAAACGAAAGCTACAGGCTTGCGACCTCCCGGGAACAGGTCCCCCAATGCGTACTCGACTGCCTGGATGAATCCGAACTCGCGTATCGCTCGACGGTTCACGAATACCTGCATGCGCTTCCGGTCGTTGCGAGCAAATGACGGATCGGCGATCAGGGCGGTTACACTGGATTCCGGCCGTTCGTCCCGAGCTTCGTAGAGGAGGTCGGGGCGGAGCTCATCGAACGCAGCGGAGACACGGTTGCGAAGCTGGTCGGCGGGCAAGAATAGTCTCAACGCGCCGTCGACGATGAGCCTGAACGAGACACTCGTGTGCGGAAGCGCTTTCTCTATTAACACCGCGCGGCAAAGGGAGCTCTCTGCTCCCGGGGACTTCAAAAAGCGCTTGCGAGCAGGCATCGCGTGGAATAGCCGCTGTACGT
>PWGF01000111.1 GCA_003554375.1 Spirochaetaceae bacterium | reverse complement strand
CTGGCCAGCGGAGCCGCCTCATAGTCGCGGTTGTAGACGCCGAGGGCCGAGTTATCGTGTGAGCCGGAGAACGTAACCTCGTAGTCCTCCCCCGGAAGCCATCCATACTCGTCATAGAGCAGCGCGCGAGGTGCGAAGTAACCGGAGTTGGAGCTCTCCGAGACGAATGCAATCTCTCGGCCTTCCAAGTCTTCCATCGTCTCGATGTCGCCATCCTGGTGTGACCAGATCTCCATGTAGTAGCCAACCGATCCGTCAGGATACTGCATGACCGTCTGTGGACGGAAGCCGGCTTCGTTCACCGCATCCTGCACCGCTCCCGCGGCGAATCCGGAAACATGGAGACGGCCCGCACGCATGGCTTCCACCTGCGCAGCATAGGTCTGTACGCCGAACCACTGCACCGGCCGGCCCAGCTCGTTCTCCAAATATGTAACGAAGTCCGCCCAAGCGTCTTCGTAGACCGCCGGGTCTTCGGTGGGCGAGTAACTGAAGATTAGCACGTTCGGATCGACCCACTCGTCCTCGTCCAACGGCGGATCTGCCATCATATCCCCCGTTCGGTCGCAATAGCGGTCATCCATTCCAGGCGGATTGTGGCACTCCACTTCCTCGACATCTTCCTCGACTTCTTCCTGCTGTCCCCCGGCGAACAAGCTCGCAGGCAAGAGCAGCGCAAGAATCACCACGAGCACTCCCAGATAAGACCTGATGGTCATAGGATACCTCCTTAGACACTGCAACGCATTCGCGTTGCCGCGTGTTCCTTCACCTGCTTTCGCGCTGTCCAGGCAGCGCTTGGCAGCCGTTTGAGCCAAAAACCCCCGAACGGCTCGGCTCGCCTCTCTTACGTTTCGGTTTCCGCGTATCACCTCCCTTCTCCCTTCGGAATCCTCCACATCGTTCGCCGAGTGTAGGCCTTTGGGCACGCCTCCTTCCTACGTCACGGCGGCGCGCACTTTTGCCGAAATCGACTCAGCCAAAACGACGGTTGCAAGAATTGCAATCAGCACGACAAGCGCTTGGTCCCACGCGAGGCGGTTGATAGCGGAGTTCAGGAGGAACCCAACTCCACCGCCCCCCACGATGCCGATGATGGTAGATTCACGAATATTGACCTCCCAGCGGTACACCGTAACCCCTACAAAAACCGGCAACAGCTGCGGCACGTAGCCGTACAGGAACACTTGCGTCCGACCGGCACCGGTCGCCGAGATCGCCTCGATCGGTTCCCGGTTGATCTCTTCGATGCTCTCGTACATGAGCTTGGAGATCATGCCGACCGATCGGATCCCAATTGCCAGAACACCGGCGAAGAGTCCGGGGCCCACGACCTGCACGATCAGAAGCGCCCAGATGAGGCTGTTCACCGAGCGGGACACAACGATTATCGTGAGTGCGAGCGCTCGGAGCGAACTGTGCGGCGTTGTGTTCCTGGCCGCGAGAAGCGCCGTCGGAATCGCTACGACCACCGCTCCCGCAGTTCCGAAGACCGCAATATTCACCGTATCCCACAATGCCGGCAGAACCCGCCGGAAGTAGGTGATATCGGGAGGCACGCTCCGCGACACGAAGTCCGCCGCCTGTGCCGGTGCATCGAGGACGAACCCCCATATCGTTTGGGCCCCGATGTACCGCGCAGCAATCAGAACCACAATGGCACCACCAAGCCATTTGAGGTAATTACGCATCGAGTCTTTCGGGTCTCTCCGTATCCAGTTGGACACGCCGTCCTTCTGTACTACCGGCATCAGGTCAACCTCCTCCGGATGCTGCTGGAGACGTACTCACCGGCAAGCACGATCGCGATGATCACGATGAGAA
Organism: Spirochaetaceae bacterium; assembly: GCA_003554375.1. Taxonomy (GTDB): domain Bacteria; phylum Spirochaetota; class Spirochaetia; order DSM-27196; family SKKC01; genus PWGF01. The sequence continues at coordinate 7,192 of PWGF01000111.1, read as the reverse complement.
TCGCGGCAGCGGTGTTGTAGTCATAGCGGCCCATCGCCGTGTCCAGTACGGCCCCGATTCCCCCGGCGCCGACCAGCCCGATCACGGTCGACTGCCGGAAGTTGATGTCCAGACGATAGATCGACAGCCCAATGAACCGGGTGACAACCTGCGGCCAGACGGCATAGATGACCACTTGCAACCAGCTTCCGCCGGTAGCACGTACCGCCTCCATCGATTCCTCGTTGGTATTCTCGATATCTTCAGCGAGGAGCTTCCCGAGAAAACCGATGCTGTTGAAACCGAGGGTTACTGCCCCGGCGAACGGCCCGAAACCCACCATGACCACAAACAGAATAGCCAATACCACCACGTGTAGGCTCCGGACGATCATGAGAATACTCCGGCAGACCAGATAGACTGGCAACGGCGAAAGATTCCGAGCTGCTCCAAAGCTCAACGGAATAGACAAGATCCCCCCGAGAAGCGTCGCCGTAGCCGTCATTGCTACGCTTTCCAGCACCCCCCGGACGATGTGCGTCTGACGCGCCACGAAGTCCGGCCGCAGGAACGCCAGCAGCATATCGTAGCCCCGATCCAGCCCGATGATAATCCGGGGAATGTCGATTTCGAACGATCGAATCGCGAAGAACGCGTATACGAGAACGACCAACGTGATCCCCCAACGAAGCCAGCGATTCTCTATGACCGGCGGCTTCGACCAAAGTTGCTCTGCGTTTACGTGGTCCGACATGCTCGTCACTCCTCACCTTCCCGGCTCGGCGGTGTTGAGCGGAACGTGCTCGTCCGACTTCTCGCCATTTCCGTTGTCGGCCGTCTCAGCCTGAGCACTGCGACTCTCCGCGTGCCAATCCTCTTCACCGTAGATTTTGGTCAATGCCTCCTCGTTCAGCTCCTCCGGAGTGCCTTCGAACACGATTTTCCCGTCCTGCAAGCCGACGATGCGCTCGGTGAACATCGTGGCCAGGTTCACGTCGTGGATATTGATCAGCATCGAAAGCCCGCGCTCTTTGACCAGCTCTACGATAAGCCGCATGATCTGCCGTGCCGTCTTGGGATCGAGGCTCGAGGTTGGCTCGTCGACGAGGAGAAGCGCCGGCTGTTGCTCTAGGGCTCGCGCGATTCCCACCCGTTGACGCTGCCCTCCGGAGAGCTGATCTGCTCGCGTGTCCACATACTCCCGTAACCCGACCCGCTCCAGAAGCTCGAGCGCCCTCCGCACGTCTTCGGGCGGGAAACGTCGCATTGCGCTCTTCCACACACCGACGTAGCCCAGGCGCCCGGAAAGCACGTTCTCCATCACGCTCAACCGGTCCACAAGCGCATACTCTTGAAAGATCATCCCCATATTCCGCCGGGCATGCCGAAGCTCCCGGTGATCCAATGCGGTCAGCTCCGTTCCGTCCAACCGGATCTTCCCCTCGGTCGGCTCTACCAGTCGATTGATACACCGCACCAGGGTACTCTTCCCTGCCCCCGAGGTACCGATCAGAGCGACAAGCTCCCCGGTCTTGACCGTGAGATCCACGCCTCTGAGCGCCTGTGGTCCCGACGGATATCGTTTAACCAACCCGCTGATTTCGAGCATCTTGGGCCCCCTTGTTATGCCGTTTCATCTGCATTCGTTGATCCTTGACCGTTCGGTGATCTCCTGCTTCTCTGGAAACTCGCTATCTCCTGTTCCCTTGACCTGTATCCTCCCGCTATATGCATTTGTTGCTCCTCCTCCCACCGCCAAAGCAAGCTCACCTTCGTCATAGCTTGATTATTCCTTCGCGTAGCCGGTCAAAGTGTGCCGGTCGGCTCACAATCACCGGTTCGCGAACGCGCCTGGTCTCCGGGTCGTAGTCCGACGGCCGGTATTCATCGATAAGCCTTCCGCTCTCCGACCCTCGGAGCTCGAAGCCTAAGAGCTGAAGCAGCGGCCACGCTCCGGCGATATCCCACAGATGATCCACAAATACGCTCCCGATGCCCCGGTGAAACACCGGCCAGCACGAATTGACCGTCACACATGCGGTAAGGAGCGTGGTACACACGTCATAGCTCCACCGGTACTTTCGGGCGAAGCCGTTCGCAAGCAGAATCTGCGAGTTCTTCGCTACTTCCCCGTCTTCATCGGGCCGGGCGAGCGCTCGTCGCTTTGGCTTGGAACCGTACGCACCGAGGAGCACGAAAGCTTCAGAGCCGGTACAGACGAACATCTCGTTGAGCGCCGGGAATGTAACCACTCCCAGCCACGGCTTCAGCCCCCGCAGTACTCCCACCGAAATCCCATAGAGCGGCATGTTGTGGAAGTAGTTCCGCGTTCCATCAATCGGATCGACCACCAATAGAAGATCGCTGTCGTTCGAACCGGACGCCGCCCCGTCGGCGGACTCCACCCTGCCCGCAGACTCCGTTAAGTTGTCCACATGTTCTTCGGTTACGATGCAGTCCTTCGGCACATGCTCTGCAAAACGCTGAAACGCCAGCTCCGACACCTGCATGTCAACCTCGGTAACGTACGTTTCATCCGGCTTGAGTTCAGCTTGAAGGTCACTCTGTTCAGCGAGCGCAATCGAGCCCGCTTCCTCAGCGAAGTCGAGCATTGCAGTCATGAGTCGGTCTTTCATCCACCACTCTCCTTTGCATGATCAGTGCAGGAGTACCGGCTCACGTCATGTCCAAGCTCAGCGTCGCTCGATTCCAGTGCTTGGCGCAGGAACCGCACCCGTGCGTCTCCGTTCCCTCTTTCGGCGAATTCAGGGGGGCCGTCGACGCTCGGTCGCACCCCCGGGCGGTCGTCCGCAGTCTCTCCGGTAGAAACCTCAGGCTCGAAATAGAGCCGAACGAACGGCTCCGTCTGCGAAGCGCGAACGCAGAACCACCAGGCGTCGAAGTCGACCCGAATTGCCTCCGCATCGTTCAGATCGTCGGCACTTTGCCCCCGACTGACGGTACCCCCCCGCTCACAGATAATGTCATGGAACTCCGGATAGCGCCTCAGTGCCGCACGCGCCGCGAAAACACAACGGGCGCGTCCGGCTTCAGGGCTCTCCACCGGGACATCAAGGATGAGCCTTTCCTCGGTGCCATCCGAAACCAGCTCGTCACCCAGTCGCATGAGGTCGGCCGCGGCTGTGCGGCGCAAAAGGTAGAGCGTTGCAAGGAGCGAACTCTCCGAACACCCGAGCTCGCGAAAGAAGTAATGGCCGGAGTGCTCCCCGGCAAACCGAATGCGCTCATCCAGGCGCATGCACCGCTTCACTTTGGCGTGTCCCACCGGAAGCAGAACCGGGTCCCCAAATCGCCTGCGAAGAGCGCGCATCGCTCTCCGTCCCGCAACCATGCTCATGCCGCACCGGACGGACGCGCCGTGGTTCGAATCGGAAAACAGCGCTTCCGCCAAAACCACCGTGAGCTCGTCCCCGCCAAGTACACGGCCGTCCGGTAGCACCATCACCAACCGATCGGCGTCTCCGTCATAAGCAAAGCCGATCGCCGCTCTCGACTCTTGCGCCACGGCACGTCGAAGCTGCTCCAGATTTTCGGAACGACTTGGATCCGGAAGATGCGCAGGAAACGCTCCATCAGGCGTATAGTTCAGCTTCTCGATAGCCGGACCACCCTGCCGCTCTAGCTCGTCCCAAAGCACGCCGGCAACCCCATTGCCCGCATCCACCACAACCTTGTATGGGACAGTGCTCGGAAGAGCTACCTTCTCCCGGCAAAACCGCACATACTGGGCTGTTGCTTCGAGCTTCGCCCCAGCAGTGCTTGTATAAGCGCCGGTTCCGGGAGTGACTTCGGCACCGTGTTGGTCGGCATCGGGGACGATGTCTGCGTTCGCGTCATGGGCGGCGCCCGTGGGGGCACGGGCTTCACCGGCTTCCGGAAGAGCTGCTGGGCCGGCTCCGCTCCCGCGGCGCTGTCGCCAGGGAGCGCCGTTCCCTTGCGCTGAGACAATCCAATCGCACAGATCGGTCAAGCCGTGCGACTCGTCGAAGACCTGCGCCCCCGGACCGATCACTTTGAATCCGTTATACTCGGGAGGATTGTGACTTGCCGTAATCATCACCGCCACATCCCAGCGATCGGATTCGGTGAAGGTCAGGTAATAGAGTTGCTCGGTGGCAGCAAGACCCAGCGTTTCCGCCTGCCCGCCGGCGCATTCCACGCCGTAGACAAGCGCGGCATGAAGCTCACCGGAGCTCGATCGAGCATCGTGACCCAAAAGCACTCGGCGGGCACCGAGCGCGCCTACCAATGCAGCCCCAAAATGGACAGCGAAACGCCGGTCCAAACCTTGGCCAAACACGCCGCGAACGTCGTTGGATTTAAACAGTGAGCGAACAGTTTCGGTCGAGCTTGTGCCGCCCGTCATCCACGCCCCTCATCTACATGACGCAACGCTACATGGCACACCGCAAAGCCCCCAATAGGCCCTGCTGAATCCACGAACTCACAGTAGCATTGATCAAATGAGTTTTCAAGGATACAATGTACGAAAATGCGCTTTCAGGCACTGGTTTGGCCGCCGGCTACAACGCTTGGCGGCCACGACATGCGGTCGTTCAAGGCGTCGGAGTGGGTGCGTGGCGCGGCTCAGTCGGCTGTTGGAACAAGCTGTTGACCGCGCCGTCCACAACGCTCTTTCGGTACCGTCGAGCCCCTGGTATACCGGGGTATTGTTGGTGTCCTGAGGCAGCGTCTACCATGAAGGACGGTTAGTTATGGGGGATAACAGCGGGTCCAGTGATCGAGATGACCGATTCAATCTGGAAGTGGCCGTCGGCCAAATCAGTCGAACCACTCTCGAAGAACAGATTGCCTCTAAGCTCCAGAATTTGACGAACACCCAACAGCAAGTCGCAGCGTATGTCCTGGGGCACCCGCAGGAGGCAGCATTTCTATCCATGTCCCAGCTTGCTAAAGCAGTGGGAGTAAGCAATGCGGCGATGACTCGGTTCCTCAAGGCCGCGGGATTCGCAAACGGTGAGGAACTGCGCTCAGCGCTTGGTCAACACCTCCAAGAGAAGATGGGGCTTGCCCAGCGGCTCGACAAACGGATCGAAGGGGTAGACGATGGCGACTTTTTCGCTTCGTATGCAAGCACCGAGATCAAATACATTCAGAACTGCGTACGAGATGTCTCCAGCGAATCGATCGAACGCGCCGCGGAGATCATCGCCTTCAAGCGCCGCGTGTTTGTCTGGTCGCAGCGCCCCTATTGGGGGCTCGTGGATCTCCTCGACTACCGCCTCACCCGCATGTCGCAGCAAGTGGTACCGATGCTGGAAACCGGCCACTATGTGCTCGACAAGGCGCACCAGTTGTGCCCGGAGGACGTTGTCGTCGGGATGGCCTTCCAGCGCTCGCCCTCGGACCTCGAGATGCTCTTCGATGTGGCGCGGGAGAAACAGGCACGGCTCGTCCTCCTTACGGACCTCGTTCTGATACCGAAGAAGCTCTCGGCCGACGTTGTGCTCGCTGCCCAGCGCGGTCCCGCAGGAACCTCGAACTCACATATCATCCCCATGGTTATCATCAACGCTATCATGCTCGAAGTGGGCCGAAAGCGCACCGAGGCCGGCTACCCCGTTCTGCAGGACCTGGACCGGATGCGCCAGGACTACGGCAGGAAGTACGGGTACGGCTCCCTAACCGAACTCCAGGCATTGTGGCAAAATCGGCACTAAAGCGGCACTGAAGGTTTGACCCGCCCGGTGGGCATGGCAGGGAGGCGGAAGGTGAGCCGGCGCGAACGGCGGCGCTCAAGGGCGGCGGATACCGGCCAGTGAGACGCACATGGAGCCGGGCAGGGAGCATTCTCCCCCGGCCCCCCGGCCTCCCGGCCCACCCCCTCAACCCCAAAGGACGGACGCTACCCCTTCCTAACCGCTACCACAATCTCCAGGCGGTCGCTCGCGTTTTCTATGAGCTTTGACGGATGACGGATCTTCTTGATGAAATCGCGGTAGAACACCTTGTCGCTCACGCTAAACGACTCTTCCCCGGCAATTCCACGGATTATCCGGCTCGCTATCCCGTCAACTTCCTTGTCCAGCTCTTCGATCTCCTTGGTAAGCTCCACCAGCCTGTCGGCATCGGAGAATAGCCGGTGCACGGCTTCTTTGAGTACACCGTACTCCTCTGTGATCTTGTCCATCATGGCATTGATGAGATCGACGTCGAGCTTCTGTACGTCCAGGTGCGTCAGCATGATGTCGTCGATCAATCCTTGGGCGGTGTCGGCGATTGTATCGATCTCTTCCACTAGATTCATCACATCCGCCCGAGCATTCGGCAGAAGCGAGCCGGATAAGAGTTCGTTGATGATCTCCCTCCTGATCCGGTCCGCCTCACTCTCCAGCTCGTGACACGCATCCCATCCGTCACTTACCTCACTTGTGTCGTCCTCGCACATATACCGCCGCAACGCATCGTAGGAGCGGATCAGACACTGTTCCACCGTTTCGTTGAACTCTGTGAACAGCTCCTCGATTCGCCCTATACCCCCGAAAAACACTGTACGCCCCATCGTGAACACCTCCATCGTGGCTCCGGAAAGCAGGACCGAGTCACCCATGCACGGCTTTGCAAAGACGCTCAGTCCGTTCGCTGAGTCTTGCCGTTTCCCTCCCGGCGGCCCACCAAGGTGTGCCGCGAGTATACTGCCCCGGGTTCCCTCCCGGGCTCCTTTCGATCATATGCGCCCGTAGCCCCCGCGTAAAGGCTCACTGTCATGCCGCACAGGGCAAACGCAGTTGGACACAACCCGCCTGGAAGCGCGGCGGCGAGCAGACGGGGTTAGGGGTATTGCCGTTCGACAGCCTCTTCGCCGATACTATCGCCGCCCGACTCTCTCGTACTCCCTTGCCTACTACGCCGGTGTTCCGTTAGGGGCTCATTTCCCGGAGCGAAGCTCCTCGTGGTACGTTTCGAAACCGTGCGGCAGCTCTTCATCTACCACGATATCGAGGACCGCCGGTCGTCCCTGCTCGTTGGCCCTTCGCCCCTGCTCAAGGGCGACGTCGAGCTCTTCAGGCTTTTGGACACTGCTCCCAAAACAGCCCGATGCCGACGCAACGGCCGCGAAGTCGGGTTGTACATCGAACTCGGTGGCGATGTAGCGTCCGCCGGCACGGCGCTGCTGAAAGCGGACCCAGCCAAGCGCTCGATTGTTGAGTACGAGGTATGTAATCCCGAG
>PWGF01000201.1 GCA_003554375.1 Spirochaetaceae bacterium | reverse complement strand
GCTTGTTCCTTGATATTGCCGCCGCCGAAACTCCCGATCCGGTGTGCCTTCCGCCCGAGTTGGTTCCCGCACCGGGTGATGGGGGTGGATGAAAGCGACGAGCTCATCGATCCCCAGGAGGTTGCCGAGGGAGGGAGCTTCGGCTCGCCGCAGAGTTTTGTTCATCGGTGCCGAGTTCGGGACGGTGAGCCGCTCGGAGGCGGTGGGTGCAGCGCGCGAACCGGCGGATGCGGGCTTCGATGCGGTCATTGCCTGTGCGTTCAACTACGAGGCCCACGCCTTATGAGCGATCCGTACAAATCGCTGAAGTCGACCAAAGCGCTCTTGAAGATCGAGGGCTGCCAGATCGACGTTGTGCCGGAGCCGAACCACGAGTTCTCCGTGAACGAAGAAGAAAGCCTCCGGTTGAGCTCCCCGAACCGCCCCCGCCCCCGCGATGTCCATGTCGAAGTCTCGGCGTGGATTGTCCCTTTCCAGCGAACCGAATAGTTAGATCTCTTCGCATCCAACCGATTTCAGGTATGCACCGTGCGGCGCATCGGGCCCGGGAGAACTCGCAAGCTCGCGTTCTGCTTTCTACGTTTTCCGAGACGGTGGCGCGCTCACCCGCGCGGTGTCGGGAAGGGACGTGATCAAGGTGCAGGTGTCCCGGCAACGGTGAGGGCTATTGGTCGCCAGCGGCGGTTATCTTCTCGGCGAAGGTTCGCAGCTCCCGGTCGAGCATGGGCACGACTTCACGAAAGATCTGGATCAGCACATCGATCTTGCGCCAGTCATATTCGAGCTCAAAATAGTAGCGCTTGAAATGACGAAAACGCATCAGCTCGGCAAGCTTTCGATACAGCGCATCCGAGATGACGCGTGGCCGCGACTCCGGTATTTCGAGCGTCATCTTCTCGAGAAGATGAGAATGCCGGCGGTGCGCGTCGAGTGTGTTTTCGAAGGTCTGACTGATACGTACGAACACGGTTTCGACGGCGGTATAGCCGTTTTCCAGCAACTGAACCGGAATGAGCACGCTGTCGCTCGTTTTGCCGAGCTTAGGGAGGACTTCAGCCTCGAAACGATCGAGGCGACGTTCTACCGCCTGGAGAATTGAAAGAGTCTGTTCAATGCGGCCCGGTATTTCGCGAAAGTGGTCGTCCATACACAAGCACTCCCTCGCGGATGATGTTCTCCCGATGGACCACATGGATATCTTCCAGACGGACGATATGCAGTGGGAAGCGGGAAAGTCGTTCGCAGTCGTCAACCATGCGCAGAAATGCGCTGTCCTCTATTCCCTCAACGGCGATATCGATATCCGATATGTCCTGGAACGTCTCGCCGGAGATCAGCGAGCCCCACTGGTAGACACGGATCGGCCCGTACTCATCGACAATATGGCGGAGGATCCTGTCGAAATCAGCGCGTGCCTGATCGAGCCGTTCGCGCAAATGCTCGCGCCGCTCAGTGCGTCGCTTCGACATGAACCGGCGCATCATTTCTATGTCGCGATCCCTCGTTTCCACACTCGAGAGTATATCTTACAGGTTCGGCGCCGACAAACCGGGCTCGATCACGGCCGGCCAACCTGGTTAGGCTGAGAGGTCGAGAGCGACCTGCTCTTCGGCGGCCGAAAGCGGATGCGCGCTACGCGGCAGAGATAGTCGCCGGAGCGCGAAAACCGTTCGCCGACGTCGGTGATCAACCACCTCGGCGATGAGGTGATGAAAGTGTTCCGGGTGTGACCGGTCTTTTCCCCGCCTCTTGCTGGACAGTACCAGCATCTCCTGCTGGTCTGAACTGATCGACGATGTGGAGTGGGGCTACAACCGCGACGGTGACACCCTCGCCTATATCAACCTCTGTATGCCCATGGGCCAACAGTCACGATTGCCGGTACGGGCAACGGCACGGCTTCAACCTTCTCGTGACGGGGAAACGGGCGTCGCCGGGATGAACGAGGAATGTTCGGTGAAGCTTCAGTTCATCAAGCGCGCCATGTATCGACTTGCTCATTCGCGGGGTTTCCGAGTACTTGAACTCTTCTGCGTATGCCTTGCCTTCCGGCTAAACGCACCTGAACTTTCGAGCGAAGTATGTATTCCTTGAAGAGCCGTGTACGGACCCATACGCACGGTTCTCTAAGAAATGCGGGCTACAATCATACAGCTTAGGCATCGGATGCTTACACTGAATACCCATTGTCGCTGTCCGGGCCGCCTGCCATGTTAGTGCTTGACACTATTAGTGCGAAACACTATTATAGAGTATGATCAAGGGCTTCAAGGGCGGGCTCGCGGAGAGTGTCTGGCAAAGACAGCCAGCAAAAGGGTTTCCAAGTGATCTGTACAAGATAGCGAGGCGGAAGCTGGGATTCCTGGAAGATGCCGTCGAGCTGAGAGACTTAAGGATACCCCCCGGCAACCGTCTGGAGGCTTTGAAGGGTGACCGTGCAGGGCAGTACAGCATCCGCATCAATGATCAGTGGCGAATCTGTTTTCGATGGGAAGACGGGAACGCCTTTGACGTCGAGATCGCCGACTACCATTGATGAGGCGAGATGGAGGTGAAGAAAATGAATGCGTATCTGATAGAGCTATCCACACCGGGTGAGGTTCTGAAAGAAGAGTTTCTCGATCCTATGGGGATAACGCCGTATGCGCTTGCAAAGGGCATTTTCGTCGATCCTGCCAGAATAGACGCGATTATCAAGGGTAGGAGAAGGATTACCGCCGACACAGCGATCAGGCTGTCCAGGTTCTTCGGAACAACTCCCGGATTCTGGATGAATATGCAGAGCCGGTATGATCTTGAAAAACTGATGGAACAGAAAGGGGAGGAGCTGGAGATGATCAGGCCGCACCATATGGTTTCCTGAAAAAGGCTGTTCCCAGCCGGACCTCGTTCGGGCCGATCGACCGATCGACCGATACCACTCGGGGAATCGACGTTGTCGATTCCTTGTTTTCCTCCGGTTCCTCCGGTCGCATTAGTCGGTGACGCAGTAATGCGTCTCGGAAGCGTCCACGGGGAACACTTTGTCCACGATTCGAGGATGGAAACGGTGCGTTCCTTGTTCGGATGCGCGGCGCCTCCGGTGCAGGCATGATTCCGCAGGGAGATTAGGGTGTGAGAGCTTCAGGTGAGCGCACACCTGTTTCATAACCTGTACACGGCCATCCAAATTACCTTGCAATTCTGGAATCAGATGCCACCAATTGCAAGGACTATTGATCGGTATGTTGCAAACGTTGTGCTGAAACGCCTCGAGTACGCGCCGGTCGTGGCCATTCTCGGTGCGTGACAGGAAGGAGAGCGTCACGTGGCGCTACGATTTTGTACGCACCTTTCTCGAACGAGACATTCGCGAGATTACACCACGGATTCCCGCCGAGACGCTTCGGAGGTTGTGGACGATGATCGCCCACGCGATCGGATCCCTGCTGAACGCCGCGTAACTTGCCCGGGCGCTCGCCGTGGATGGGAAGACGGTGAGTCGATATATCGATCTCCTGAGCGATCTTTTCATGGTGTATCGTCTGCCGCCGTGGCATGGAAACACCCGTAAGCGGCTCGTCAAATCTCCGAGAATATTCGTGAGCGATACCGGTATTCTTCACACGCTCCTCGGAATTGACACGTTCGATGTGCTTTTGCCGCATCCGGTCGCCGGTGCCTCCTGGGAAAGCTTCGTGATCGGGCAGATTCGCTCGGTTCTGCCGGAGCGGGCCGGGCTCTATTTCTATGGCTCTGCCGGAGGGGCGGAGATCGATATTGTGCTGGTTCTCGCCAACGGCGAGCAATGGGCCATCGAGGTGAAACGCACTCTCAATCCGAAGATCGAACGCGGGTTTATCGAGGCATGCGGCGAGGTCAAACCATCTCGCCATTACATCTGCTACGCCGGCGAAGAGAGGTTTCCCCTTCGCCGTAATATAGAGGCCATCGGCGTGGGCGATCTCATGCGAGAACTCGTGGAAGCACGGGAACTCGGCAAAGGCTTCGCCGGTCAGTCCTGAGGCGATGTTGGTGCCAGGTTGATGCTTCTTCGCAGTGCCCGCGGCGGGGCATTGCTCTACTATCCCTATCTTGACCGGCAACGAAACATGCGTTACTTTTAACGCATATGATACGGAAAGTGTATTCAATTATGGAATCTCAGCATAACCTGGCGAAGGTGATCCGCGAGGTGGAAAGCGGATACGAGGTTGACGTTACGCGACGCAAAAGACGAGTTGCCCGGATTGTCCCGCCTGAGGACGACGAGCGGGTTGAGATGCCGGATTTTGCAGGACGGGCGGCGCGGATATGGGGTACATCGTGGGATGGAGCCGGTACTGACGAGCTCGTCGATGACGCCAGAGGTGAACGGTGAGTCCGGCGTATTACGACACGGGCGTATTGTTAAAGCTGTATACGACTGAGCCGGAGTCGCCGGCCGTGCAAGAACTGGTCACCTCGCGCGGCCGTGCCATCACGGTCACCGACCTCCATGTGACGGAAGCGATGTCAGCACTCAAGCTGAAGGCGTTTCGTGGCGAGTGCGAGCAGGTAGACTCCGACCGTGCCATCTCCGCCATTGAAGAAGACATCCACTCACGGGTGCTACGGTCGCGTGCACTGGATTGGCCGGCCGTCTGGGCCAAGTGCCAGGTTCTGGTACGAACGCAGTCCGGTCGTCTTGGAACACGTGCGCTCGATGCGTTGCACGTTGCATCCGCGCTGGTCCTGCACGCAACAGAGCTCATCACCACCGACACACGCCAAGCGGAGCTTGCGAAAGCCTGCGGATTGACAGTGACGCACCCCGGATGACGCACCGGTAAGTTATAGGAAAACCTATCTCGAATCGCACGTCCACGGCACCATATCAGGGGCAGAGGCAGCGGAGAAGCACCCGGACGGGGGCGCTGGGCCGGGGCGCTGAGGGTCCTTGCGGCGTTCGGACACCGGCGAAGAAGCGCTTGAGAGCGGCGGCCGAATGGAATGCGGGTTGTCGATCGGGTCTGTGGCGTGAAGCGGATGTACTTTGGCGTCGAAGGTCCGGGAAGAGACGGTCAATTGAGCTGGTCTGCGTCGAATCCAGGCGGCGAGCGGCCGGGTCTTGCCCAGGTGCCGGAGGATGCGTCGGGTCTCCTCGGGGTCCTCAATGATTGCGATTACCTTCACCTGGCCGCCGCAGTTCGCACAGACGAACGGATCGACCTCGTACACTTTTGCAAGAAGGCGGGCGCAGCCACGTTTGCGGGCTTCGAGGTCGACCTCGTCTTCGGCGGCCGAAAGCGGTTCGTAGCGGATTCTGCCGAGCGAGATCGGCGGCCGTGCCATGTACTCGGCGAGGCTCTCCCGGGACGACTGGTCGACGATGCGCACGCTATTGTCGATGCTGAATCCGGAGTGTCGCAGGCGCCCGGCGCAAGGAGATCGATAAGTCGATTGCGGCGAAGGCGGATCAGGAGGATCTCTACGACCGGCCGTACCAGGATAGGAACATCGTGCGGGTGGCCGGGCCGTTTACGGTAGAGTCTCTGAGCCCGCACCGGGTGAATGGGGGTGGATGAAGACGACGAGCTCATCGATTCCGGGGAGGTTGCCGAGCGGGGGAGCTTCGGCTCGCCGGAGAGTTTTATTTGTCGGTCCCGAGTTCGGGACGGTGAGCCGCCCGGACTCGGTGGACGCAGCACGCGAAGCGGCGGATGCGGGCTTCGGTGCGGTCATTGCCTGTGCGTTCAACTACGAGGCGCACGCTTTGCGAGCGATCCGTACAAATCGCTGAAGTCGACCAAAGCGCTCTTGAAGATCCAGGTCTACCAGATCAACGTTGTGCCGGAGTCGAGCCATGAGTTCTCCGTAAACGAAGAAGAAATCCTCCGGTTGAATTCCGCGAACCGCGATGTCGATGTCGGAGTCTCGGCGTGGATTGTCCTTTTCCCGCGAACCGAAAAGATAGATCTCTTCGCATCCAATCGATTTCAGATATACAACGGCAGCCTCGAGATCGGAGCGGAGCTGTTGCACGTCGCCACCACGGGGGCGGTCGAACCGGATCAACCGACTGCCGCGAGCACTGTTGCTACCTGCAAGGCAACGACATTGCCATTGACCGCGCCTCCCACTATAGTCTTTTGTGAGCCGATATAGATAAACCCCGTCCGGAAAGGTATCTTGTTGAATATGCGACTCGATACACAGGAAAAAAGAGCCTTGCAACATGCTCTCTGCGACATCGATGGCGAGGCGTACATTTTCGGCTCGCGTACCGACGAACAGGCTCGGGGCGGGGATCTCGACCTGCTTGTGTTTACGGATCGCGACCCGTTTGATGTTTCACGTCGGGTCGCCGTACGCTTCAACATGGAATGTGAAGAGAAGATTGACGTTGTGGCAATGCCCAGGCACGATCGCAGCAGGGAGCAGGAAGCACTTCTCCGTACATTGGATCTGGAGAGGATCAAATGACCGGCGACATGCATATGCTGGCCTCTGCCAACCGTCAGAAAGCGCTGGACGCATTAGAGCTGTTGCAGGCCTCGCTCGACAAATTGCCGGCATACGACCCGAATAGTGTAAGCACCCCGGATCAGCAAGAACCATACGACGCCCTCAGCGACCGATTCATGCGTGCAACGGAGACCTGCCTCAAGTTCTTTCGTTCCTACGAACGCTACATGTACGGTGAAACCAGCGATACCGTGCGCGACCTTCTGAACCGAACCGAGAAGATGGAACTGGTCTCAAGTGTCCAGAAGTGGATGGAGATGCGTGACATACGCAATCGCATCGTACACGACTATCTGCCCGACCAAGTCAAGAAGCTCTACGACTTGATCATGTTCGACTACGGCGAGGAGTTGCAGCACGTCAGGCAACGTATCGAAGCTGTCGACCTATCAACTGCGTCCTAGCGAACCTATTCAGATGCCATGGCCAAGCGCCTCAGCGAGACTCTAGAAGTCAAGGAAGAACACCTAAGGTACGGAAGCCAAGACGACGCGGTCGCGAAAAGAGGGTGAGACCACAGGAAGTGGCAGAATCACGTGGCGGCACAATGGTTGGGGACCCACGACGAGAAACGCGCAGACAAGGCGCGACGAGCTGATTGGACGACAAGATCATTGGAACGCAGGGAAACAGCATGTAGCTCTGCCGTCTCGGCGGAGTGGCTCGGTATCGCGTCCACCGGCAGCCGAAATCGGTTCGTGGCGGATTCTGCCGAGCGAGATCGGCGGCCGTGCGATGTACTCGGCGAGGCTCTCCCGGGAGGAGCCGGTCGAGGATACGCACGCTACGGAAGCTGCACTGGCGACGAGACCGATGACGGTTTGGGCACAGGCGTATCTTCTATCAGCGCGCTTAGAAGATAGTGCTCATAGGAGTTGCTATCAGTCTTGTTACCCTCACCGTGGCGGCTGTAGGTTACAACTGCGGCAGAAGGCTGCTGATCGTCCTTCGAGGCCTCGACCTGCCCCAAGCGCTCGGCGCCGGCAAGATGTGTGCGATACGACCACTTGCTTTCCCGGTAGCGGTTTCACGACGATGTGCTACAATTGGCTCGATTCCGGAGAGGAAAGGGCCCGATGAGCAACGCGTTTTTCAAGAAGCCTATTCTCAACTCCCCGTACGAATATCCCGCGCGTCATTGGGAGCTGGACGAAAACGGATTGCCGACGCAGCGGATAGTGGAAAAGCGTCGTCCCGCGGAGTTCGTGACGCCGATTCCCAAGCCGAAGATGGCGCAGGGAGCGGGAAAGCAGGGCGAGCTCAACTACGGGTACGGCGGCCGCGATGAAGAAGACGGGCAAGCGTACGACGTCAAGTCCATCATCAACGAGGTGCGCTCCCACGTGGATGCGTGGCGCCGGCTCGATACCACGCAGGCGCAGGTGACGCCGGCAACCGCCCGGCTGTTGCAGCATTGGCGCCACCATGAGTTCTCCAGTATCCGGCCGTTCTTCTGCCAGCTGGAGGCGGCGGAAACGGCCATCTGGCTTACTGAGGTTGCTCCCAACACCAAGGACGGCAAGAGGCTCCTCCGCTATCTGAGTGCGGCGAGTGAAGGTGCAAACCCGGGGCTAAGCCGGCTGGCGCTCAAGCTTGCCACCGGGGCCGGTAAGACCACCGTGATGGCCATGCTTATCGCCTGGCAAACGGTGAACGCGGTGCGTTCGCCGAACAGCAAGCGGTTCACCCACGGCTTTCTCGTGGTCACGCCGGGGCTCACCATCAAGGACCGTTTGCGGGTGCTTATTCCCAACGACCCGGATAACTACTACACGACGCGCGAGCTCATTCCGCATGACCTCATCGATGAAGTGCAGCGGGCAAAGGTCGTCGTGACCAACTACCATGCCTTTAAGCTGCGCGAGCGGATGAACATCTCAAAAGGGAACCGGCAGCTCCTCGAGGGGCGGCGCGGCCGGAAGATCCAGACGACCGAGACCGAAGGGCAGATGATCCAGCGAGTCATGCCCGAGCTCATGGGGATGAAGAGCATCATGGTGCTCAACGACGAAGCGCACCACTGTTACCGCGAGAAGCCGGCTGATCCCGAGGAGGAGAAGCTCAGCCGGGAGGAGAAGGAAGAAGCACAACGCAACAACGAAGCCGCACGGCTGTGGATCTCCGGGCTCGAGATCGTGAACCGGAAGCTCTCGGTCAAGCAGATCGTGGATCTGTCGGCCACGCCGTTTTTCCTTCGCGGGTCGGGCTATCGGGAAGGGACGCTCTTCCCCTGGACGATGAGCGACTTCTCGCTCATGGACGCGATCGAGTGCGGGATTGTGAAGCTGCCGCGTGTTCCGGTCTCGCAGAATATCCCGGGTCACGAGATGCCCATCTATCGTGAGCTGTGGAAACACGTCCGAGAGGACATGCCCAAGAAGGGACGCGGGAAGGGCGGAACGCTCGATCCGCTCAAGCTTCCGGCCAAACTGCAGACGGCCCTGCAGGTGCTCTACGGCCACTATGAGAAGACGTTCACCGAGTGGGAAAAAGCCGGCGTCGGGGTGCCTCCGTGCTTTATCGTCGTCTGCCAGAATACGGCGATCTCCAAGCTCGTCTACGACTGGATTGCCGGTTTCTACCGCCGAACGGAGGACGGCGGCGAGATGCTGGAGAACGGGCGCCTCGGGCTG
>PWGF01000481.1 GCA_003554375.1 Spirochaetaceae bacterium | reverse complement strand
CTGAACGGGAGCCGGTATCACGAGAATCGACAGATCCTTCAGCGATTCCGGGCCAAACCCCGAACCACGTGGGTTCCGATCACGGACGACACCGCCCGTTGGTTCGCCGACACAAAGCGCGGCCTCCGAAAGCGAGGAACATCCATCCCGATCAATGACGTCTGGATCGCCGCGTCTTGCATGGAGCACGGCGCCGGCCTCATCAGCTTCGACTCTCATTGCGAGCGCATCGACGGATTACGGCTATGCCGTCCTGTTCTCTTCGACGAAAGCCATGCAGCGCTCAGAGAGATTATGCGCTTCCAGCATTTCAAGCGATACCATCTGGAGTTCGAGTACGACTGGGACAAGCTACAGTTTCTCTGTAGCGCTCCGGCCGGAAGTAGCGGGTGATATACGACGCCCCGCCGCCGCGTCCCGACCCCACTTCAAGGACCACCTTTCCGTCGACATCGTGTCTGCGTAGTGTCCGGTGGTAGAGCTGCGCCGGGAACCGCTCCGCCTCGTCAAGAAACCACGACGCCGCGCTTGAACCGGCTGCCGCCAGAGCCGCTGCCGCTCCGCTTCCCAAGCAACTGCCGCCGGCCCCCGTCGGCCCGATGCCCGCGGGCCCCTGGTACGTTGGCTCCGCGGACGATGAATGGGCGGTTCCGCGCCGCAGACGATCGCGGGAGGGCTACTCCCGGCGGTCTTTCCGGTGTGCTATTGTGTAACGGACGTAAGCGGCGGACGGTATCCGTCCACGCGGCGTAAGGGGGTGAGCTCTGAAAGGACGTAATGCAGTGATAACCGGAGTGGGGCGGAGGCAAGGCATTGGGTATGCGATCGCCGAGGAGTTCATCCGGCGCGGGGCATCGGTATTCGCCACCCATTACGAGCAGCACGACCGCGAGCAGCCGTGGGGAACGGATCCTGCCGGCAGCGAGGGGATGATCGAGGCTCTTCGAGCCGAGCGGGTCTCACCGAGCCAACGAGTCGAGCACATGGACACGGATCTCAGCCGCCCCGGAGCCGCAGAAGAGGTGTTTGGCAGTGCAAGGGAAGCGCTTGGTACGATCGATATCCTGGTGTGCAACCACGCGCAGAGTGGCTGGGATGGGCCGCTGGAGGAGATGGACGAAACACGCCTGGACCGCCACTTCGCGGTGAATACCCGCGCGGGAATCCTGCTGGCCCGCGAGTATGTGAAGCAGTATCCACGGCGGAGCGGCAGTGAAGACCCGCAAGGACGAGTGATCCTTCTGACCTCCGGACAGAACCTCGGACCGATGCCGGGGGAAGTAGCGTACGCGGCGTCCAAAGGAGCAATTGTCGGAGTGATCATGACTCTGGCCGAGGAGCTCGCTCCCCGTGGGATCGCCGTGAACGCGGTGAATCCGGGGCCTGTGGATACCGGCTATGCCGATGAGAAACTCCGTAGAGAGGTCGCCGCACTGTTTCCGTTCGGACGATGGGGAAAGCCGGAAGACCCGGCTCGCTTAATTGCATGGTTATGCAGCGAGGATGGACGGTGGGTCACCGGCCAGGTGATCAACTCCGAGGGCGGGTTCCGACGGTGGGGGTGTGGCTAACGGGATCGCTACAAAGGTGACTTGGACTCACGCGCGTCAAGGCGACGCATCGGGCTCTCTCCTTTGCGGAACGATTGGTCCTGAGAGGGCTGCTACCGCGCAAGGCAGCCGCAGATGCTCTTCACGTCGCCATTGCAGCTGTTAACGGCGTTGAGTATCTTCTGACATGGAATTGCACACACTTGGCCAACGCCGCTCTCCGCATCCGGATCGAGGATGTCGTCGAAGCCGGCGGACCGCCACTCGTGACGATGTCAACGGAAATGGCGCGCCCGCTCACTCGCCCCGTTCGGCGCAATCCGAGATCAACGACGTTCGAATTGACCGATAACTACACCGGCATTGCTCCGCCCCCATCACCCCGCCGGCCGCAGCAACATCGAAACATACTGCATCCGCCCGCTTGCGAACTCGGCGTACCGCCGGCTTCCCTTGACCCCGGCGAACTCGCCGAACGCGCGGGTAAGGAATCCCGGAATCCTTTGCTCGATCATGCTCCGCCGGCGCCGGTCGTCCAGCTCGAGCGCGCGTACCACATTCGCCGTGATATTCTCCTCTTCGGCGATCGCGAAACCCGCCGTCGCCAGGCGCGAGCGCAGAAGCGGCAGGTCGCCTTGCCAGCGCATATCGGTAAGCAGAAACACCCCGTTCTCCCGGAGCACCCGGCGCACCTCCGCGAAAAATCGTGGGATATCCCCGTAACATCGGGACGACTCGACGTTCACGACCGTGTCAAAGCTCCCGTCGGCAAACGGCAGATCCTCGGCGTCCCCCTCCACGAAGGACAAACGATCCGAGCCGTGATACGCGTTACAGAAGCGAATGTTCTTCGGCCCTAAATCCACGGCCACGTAGCGCTCCGGCCGGAAGTAGCGGGTGATATAGGAGGCCCCGCCGCCGCGTCCCGACCCCACTTCAAGGACCACCTTTCCGTCGACGTCGTGGCTGCGCAATGCCCGGTGATAGAGCTGCGCCGGGAACCGCTCCGGCTCATCGCCGGGCGCAAGCGCTACCGTCTCCGGCTCCCCCTCGAGCGGCGCGAACCCATAGTTCATGAAGGTCACGCCCACATCGCCGTGGTCCCGATCCCGGCCCAGAATCAGATTGTGCCAGAACCGCCACAGCGGTTTCCGGAACACCCGCGGAAGCTCAGCGTATTTGAGAACGATCCGGTCGGACAAAGCCATACTCCCTCCCTCCGCCGCAAGCGAACACCGCCGAGCCTATGCCCTCCCGCCCAGCCGCGTCAAGAAACCACGACGCCGCGCTTGAACCGGCTACCCCCGAGCCGCCGCCGCTGCCCAAGCAGCCGCCGCTGGCCCCCTCGGCCCGGCCCCCGGACGCTCCCCGTCCGCCCGGACTCCGTTCCATCCTCCGAATCAAGACTCCGGGCGCATCCTGAAGCCCACGGGCGGCCCCGCCGGCGATGCACCGCCCGCAAGCCCCCCCGCGCCGCTGCCTCCGGCACCGGCGCCCCTCCGCATCGCGGCCGGCTTTCAGGACGATTGCATGGAAATGCGGATTCCACCGCACCGTATCCCGGAGGCTCTGGTGCGGGACCATATCCGCTCGCCCTTCTCTTCGGCCACGTCAACTGTCCTGCGCGCCGGTTTGCATGAGCTCGGCCAGCGATCGAGGGCTGTGAATGGTAACGCCGCGGATCGTTGCTCCGTACAGAGAGCCGAAGTGTGTTCTGTCTCCCGTGACCAACACGTCGCATACGAGCGCCAGCGCCGAGGCAACAACAGGGACGTCTTTATCCGGGAGAGTCGTATCTCCTACGTCCACTCCGGACCCCGCGAAACCCGAATGCAGATCAATGAGCGATGCGATTTCATCGAGTGATCCCAGGCCTTCCGCGGTGCGAACCGCGAGGTTGCGCTGGGCTTCCTCCCACACGTTGCCGTCCGCGATGCACAGATGCTCGTTTCGCACCGGTTCCCGGAGCACTCGGCGGATTGAGCTGTCCGACCGTGCAGCGGAGAACAGGACATTAGCATCCAGAAAGACGTGCACCGATCAGCTCTCGTTCCGTTCGTACCACTCCGAGAGCTCCCTCTCCGCAGCTTCGAACTCCGCGATTCTCTCGTCGCTGTAGATTTCGACGGGCAGGGTGACCGCTGGACGCAGCAGCACGCCCTCGCTCGTTGTCTCCGCGATGAGCAGATCGTCGCCGCTGACGCCCAAAGCTTTCCGCAACCTGGCTGGAAGCGTAATGACTCCCCGTCGGTTCACGGAAATGGCAATTCTCATAATTCAAGAATGGCAGCGATGCAGGAGAACTGCAATACGTGCCCCGCCTTACCGTCGCCTTGCCAGGCCCATCCGCCCGCCGCCTTTCGGGCCGAGCTCTCCGGAGCTTCGGTCCGCTTCCTCCGATCTCTTGCGCTGAAGATCGTGCCAAAGGTGCGCCGGGACGGCGCGCTACGGGACCTCGAGCCGGCGCGTGCAACCGGGAGACACGAGTCGGACATCATCTACACCGTTTGCAAGCGGCCGGGCGCGAGGGGTAGTGGTCGGCTCTCCGTCTATGAGCGCTACCTGTGATCATGCTGGACCCCAGCGTAGAATAACGCCCCCGGGACGCACAGCGCGATGCAATTACGCCGAACCCTCTCGGAAGCCGTTTGCTCCCCATTCCGCTAACCCGTATAATAGGCTTAGCGGAGCGAGCAGGGACCGATGCGATTGACGCCGGAACAGCAACAGGCAATTCGAGGCGCGGTCGCCCGTCACTTCGGGGGCGAGGCAACCGTCCGCCTCTTTGGCTCGCGCGTCAACGACGACCTTCGCGGCGGTGACATCGACCTGCTTATCGAAGTCCGCGGGAGCGCCACTCAAGCCGTGGCGGTCGCCAAGAAACTCAAGGTCATCGCCGATATCCAGCGGCAGGTCGGAGAGCGCAAAATCGATGTTGTACTTGCCGACGAGTCATCCGATTCGCCGATCGTCCGGCTCGCCAGGCGCGAAGGTGTGCCGATATGAGCGGGCGCGACAACCAGACACTCCAACAGGTGATCGAGTCGGCCATTGCCGAGGCGAGCGCACATATCAGGCAGCTCGAACGTGCGCATGAGCGGCTGGCCCCGTACTTTCCCTTGACCCAAGAGTCGCTTCACGTGCTTCCCGAAGACCAGGTGCCCATTCTCGATCAGTTTATCTACCGCTTCATGAAGCTACAGGATTCCATGGCAGGGCGTCTCCTCCCTGCGCTCGACGCCTACCTCCGGGCTGACGATTCACCTCGACCCTTTCTGGACATCCTCTCGCACCTCGAACAGCTCGGCGCCATTCCCTCCGAGCACGAATGGCAATTCTTCCGCGCACTTCGAAACAACCTCGCTCACGATTATCCGGAGTCCTCCGCGCAGACAGTGGAAACATTGAACACACTCTACGAACGCTGGGATGAGCTTCGCTCCATCTTCGATACCGCAAGCTCCTATTTCCGCAGCCGTAGGAGGTAGCAGAGGACGAGCAGACTGACAGTGGACACGATAGCCGCATCGCAAGCACTATTGCCGTATCATGCCCAGAGACGACACACAGGGAAGGGGGCCCCGGCGAAGGCGCCGGCGGTTTGCCGTTGTCGCCGCGGTGGCCATCGCGGTGCCGGCGCTCGCGCTTCTGGCGTTCACGGTCTATGTCCGGGTGGCGACCTATCAGCCCGAACCCGAAGCTCTTGATGCGGCGCTCGCGCACCCGGTGGTCAGCGTGGAGCGCGAGCAGCGTCACTGGGTGATTGATTCGGCGCCGGGAGCGCTTACTGTTCCTCTTCGAAGATGAACACCTCTTCGATGCTGCTTTGCAGCGCGCGGGCGATGCGGTACGCCAGGAGCAGAGAGAGGTTGTATCTCCCGTTTTCGATGTGGCCGATCGTCTCCCGCCGCACTCCCACGTTGGTGGCAAGCTCCTCCTGCGTAAAGCCGTGCCGTGCCCGGAGCTCTTTCATCCGGGTTCTCAGTCGCGTGTTCACCCCAGATCCCCTGCTTTCTCATAATGGTTGAACGAGAAGACAAAGGTGAGGTACTGAGCGGCAAAGAGGGCGGCGAAATAGATCACTACAAAGAGCAACGTATCTTCAACAGCGCCGATGAACGACGCCGCGATCACCCCTACCGGAAAGCCCACCAGGGAGACAACAAAGGCGTTAAAGCTTGCCCGGCCCACGTTTCTCCTGAGCATCTCGTCATCGCCCTCGCGGGCAAGCCCGAGGAACGCAAAGAAGCCGAAGAATCCGAAGAAACCGTAATTCCCCGTAAACAGCCCGGCCAATCCGACCAGTCCCAACAGCCCCAACAGACGGAGCGGGTTCATTTTCATCGACTCAACCTCCTAAGTGTTGTGTATGCAGCACATGAAGTGATGCAAAGCCAACAGAATGTTATAAATAGACCATATTTCCGACAGAACGTCAAGCGTGGAGTTGCGCTTCACGAGAGATTTCCTATAGTCTGGTGCAGACGTACGAGGATCGAGGTATCTTCCCGAGGGGCGAAAGACAATGATCAAAAAACTGGTTCTGGTTGTGGCGCTGCTGGTCGTACTGGCAGTGAGCGCACTGTTTGTGAACAACCACGTTACGACGAGCAATGAACTCGGCGCTATGGACATGAAGGGCACGCTCATTGAGACGGAACAAGGAGATTTCCGGATTCATGATTTCGGTGAGGGACCGGCATTGGTCTTTCTCTCGGGGATGGGCACAACCAGTCCGTACTACGATTTCAAACCCATTTGGAATGAGTTGGAGGAAGATTACCGCATCATCGTGTTGGAGCGTCCGGGCTACGGGTATAACCGTTCTTCCACGCGCGATAAATCGGTATCCAGTGTCGTCGCCGGTTACCGCGAAGTCCTCTCTACCATCGAGATTGAAGGGGCTATCAGTGTATTCGCCCATTCCATGGGCGGTCTCGAGGCCGTCTACTGGGCGCAGGAGCATCCCGGCGAGATCGATCATCTGATCGGCCTCGATATCGCGATTCCACCATGGGTGCTGGAGATGGGCGCCCCCAATGTGATCGAGCGGAATCTGCAGTATGTGCTCGGCCGTTCGGGTCTCGCGCGTTTTATGGAAGAAGCGGATATGCATGACGCCCTGCCGATTCTAGCCTTCGACCTATATGATCCGGATGAGAAGAAGAGCATAGAGGCGCTGTTCCATGCCAATTTCTACAATCGGGACATTGTCCGCGAGGCAAAGGCGCTTGAAGAGAATGCGCGTGTGATCCTTGACAACGATGTACCTTCCGAGCTCGGCGTGCTCTTGTTCCTATCCCAAGAGAACCTCGACAACAACGACCTCGATGCGGCCGGTTTTTCGACGTACTTCGAGGGCGTGCGCACGTATACCGCGCATCGTCTTGATACGCATCATTACGTGCACCACGAAGAATCCGATACGATTCTGAGCGTGTTTGCCCAGTACATGGCCGATGAAGCATAAAGAAGGGCCGGGGCCACGTCGCTCTCCGGCGTTCTATCACCCCAGCCTCACGTCGGCGGACTCCGTCTTGTCGTTCTCATCAAGCGTTCAAATCAAGACTCCGGGCGCATCCTGAAGCCCGCGGCCGGCCCCCACAGGGGATGCGTCGCCCCCAGCGCCCCCGCGCCGCTGCCTCCGGCACCGGCGCCTCTCCGCCTCGCGGTCGGCTCCCTGGCCCCGCTCGTCCGCAGGCTTAAG
The DNA here is from genome assembly GCA_003554375.1 of Spirochaetaceae bacterium. Taxonomy (GTDB): domain Bacteria; phylum Spirochaetota; class Spirochaetia; order DSM-27196; family SKKC01; genus PWGF01. The sequence continues at coordinate 1,901 of PWGF01000481.1, read as the reverse complement.
GACCGAGCTCTCCGGGGCTTCGGTCCGCCTGCGGCGGACGCCTCGCTCCGCTCGGCCCTCTCCGATCTCTTGCGCTGAAGATCGTGGCCAAGCTGTGCCGGGACGCCTCGTTGTCCACGGCCCCTTCGCCTGTCACGACCTCAACCAGCCCTTGTCCCAACGCATCGGTAAGGCTACAGTAGAGGGAGAAGGAGCGCGGACGGTGGCCGAAGTCGGAGTCGAGGATATTCGACGTTTTGCTCGAAAGCGCGCCCAACGCCTGCGCGCCCAACGTCTGCAGCTGCATTCTCAGGCGACGCGCGACGCAGCGGCTATCATCGACATGATTGTCGCGCGGTTCGGCCCGACGCGCATCGTACAGTGGGGATCGCTGCTCGCGCCGGAGCGCTTTCGCGAGTATTCCGACATCGATATCGCCGTGGAGGGAGTGCGTGAGCCCGAGCGCTACTTCGCGCTCCTGGAAGCGGCGGAGCAACTGACCCGGTTTCCCGTCGACATTGTCCAGTTGGAAACGCTGGAGCCGGAGTATCGCGAGCTGATACTCGAGCGAGGTCGTACCGTTTATGAGCGATGATGACCGACTGTACGCGCTGATTGCCGAGATCGAGAAATCGATGTCGGTGCTCACACGGATTGAGGATTACTACGCGGAGTACACCACGCAGTCGGTCGAAGGCGATGCACCGACCCGGGAGAATCGCATCGTTATCGCCGAGATGCTCGCGAACTACTACACCTGTCTCGAGACGGTGTTTCTGCGGATTTCCCAGTACTTCGAGAACGATCTTTCCCGCGATCGATGGCATCACGATCTCCTCGACAAGATGACCCTCTCCATCGAGGGAGTTCGGCCGCGAGTTCTCTCCGAGGAAAGTCACGCGGCGCTCAGAGAGATTATGCGCTTCCGGCATTTCAAACGATACTATCTCGAGTTCGAATACGACTGGGACAAGCTGGAGTTTCTCTGCAGGAAGCTCGACATCGCGCGCCCGGCAGTGAGGCGCGATCTCGATCGGCTGCTCGCCCAGCTGCGCGCGGCAGGCAAGTCATAAGAGAAGAAGCCGTTATCCGAAGGCGCGGCGTTTGAGCACTACGGGAGACTACAGAGCTCGGAGGCCGTTCAGTATGCCGATGAGATCGTTGAGTTCGTCCGTTCTCAGATGGCCGGACGCGCGGACAGTCATTGATGCGCTTCATGCGTGGGCGGAGTGGGTAAGGAGGGAGCGTCCGGAAGCACGCGCTCTCGGGTATTTCGGATCCTACGCTACCGGACGTTGGGGTGTCGGGAGTGACCTCGACGTGATCGCCGTAGTGGATAACTCGGCAAAGTCGTTCGTGGAGCGAGCGGCGGAGTGGGATACTTCATCGCTCCCGGTTCCGGCGGATCTCCTGGTATACACGCACGCGGAATGGACGGAGCTGCCACGGACGTGTCCCGGCTTTGCCGCGGTCATACGCGAGCAGACTGTGTGGTTGTTCTCAGACCTCAGCCCGGAGGCCGACCGCCAATGACCCGGGCCAGGGAGTGCCTATGCTGTGCAAGCTGACGTCAAAGAATCAGATTACTCTTCCTAAGGAACTGCTCCGGCAGTGCGGCGCGGAGAGCTATTTCGACGCGCGCGTGGAGGGGAACAGGATCATCCTGGAGCCCGTGGCGGTCCATCCAATCGAGTCTTCCCGGTTGGCCGGCGTTCGTGACCGCATTGCCGAGCTCGGTCTGAGCGAGGAGGAGGTCGACGGAATCGTGGCGGAAGCACGCCGTGCATACGGTTCTTGACCCCAATGGCGTCGTCTCGGCGCTCTTGTTCCGGGGCCACGCCGCAGCCGTCCATCGTGCTATCGTTTCGCGTCGGATTCAGCCGCTTGTTTGCCCCGACATCAGCGGTTGGCGGCCGGTGCGG
>PWGF01000308.1 GCA_003554375.1 Spirochaetaceae bacterium | reverse complement strand
GCTCATGCGAGGAGCCTCGGAGTACTCCTCGTCACTAACAATATGCGAGGTTTCGGGCGGGTTCCGGGCCTCCGGCTCGACACGTGGACATGAACCGCGTCCATCCATGGTACCCGCGGACGCGAAGAGCAAGACCGGCCTGAGATCCCTATAGTTTTGGGGCTTCCGTCTCCAGCTTCTCCGCCCCGGCGGGGACGCTTCCGAGGGTGCCCCGGCGGTTACCCCACCAGTCGTGAGTAGTCGTCGATGGGTACGGTCACCTCTTTCCGCGGCCTCCGCTTCCCGCTTCGAATCGCCTCGAACTCTCGCTCGATCTTCTTCAGTACAACCGCCTCGTAGTAACGCTCACCGCAGTATGTGCACTCCTCGCACGGGACTCCATTTACTATGAGCATCGAGCCGTCGCGTCGATCCACATACTGTACCTGCGCGGACCTGAAATCGGTGTTTCCACAGAAGCTGCATTTCCCGCTCATCGCGAGCTCCTTCGGTATGGATCGCTGAACTTCGGCGGCCCCGGAATACAGACGGTGACGACAACCAATCCGTTCCGTCGCTCGCCGCATACAACGTGGATCGGCGTAACGTCCGAGCTGAATCCGACAACCATACAACTCGGACCGCGTCGTCGTCGGCGTCGGCGATAGCGCCGCGCTGGGGGCCCTCCCCGCGAGCAGGCCGGCGGAGCTTTCCCCATGGTGGGGGAAGCGGAAGACCGCGAGGGGCGTGCCGGGCGGAGCGTGAGCGAGCCCGATAAGCACGCCCCGGTGCCCGGAGGGCACGCGGGCTGGAGCGTGGGGGATACTTCCCCCAACAATCCTCGCCTCACCGTCGGCGACCGGGACCCATGCGGCCGGCAGCATCCTCGATTCATGCGTTCCAAAACGCGATGGAGGCGGTGCGCCTTGAAGCCGAACCAGGACGGCGGGCGACGTCCACCACGATCTTGCCGGTAACCCCGCCTTTTTCGAGGAGCGCATGCGCGTCGCCCACCTCCTCCAGGCTGAACGCCCGGTCTACAAGCACCGGGCGGAAACGCCCTTCATCCGCCCATCGCGCAAGGGTTCCGAGCACTTCCCGATAGTGATCCAGGTGTTCGCGGTGAATGAGCGGCAGTACCATGAGTACGCCGGAGAAGGTAAGGTTCTTCTCGTGGATCGGAGCGAACGAGCCGGTCGTGCGCAGGGCAATACCGAGTACGTGTCCGCTTTCCCGTACCGCCTGCAGGCTTGCCGGAACGTTATCGCCTCCGACGGTATCGAAGACTACGTCGAATCCTTGGCCGGCGGTGAGACGTTCGACATACTGCTCGACCCCTTCGTGCGGATAGAGAATCACATCGTCCGCGCCCAGATCCCGAGCGATCTCGGCCTTCGCATCCGAGGAAACCGTCGTGGAAACACGCGCCCCGAGCGCCTTGGCCATCTGGACGGCGACATGGCCGACCCCGCCTGCGCCGGCGTGCACCAGCACGTGATCCTTCGGCGACAGCCGTGCCCGGTCGACCAGTGCAAACCACGCCGTAAGTGACACAAGAGGGAGTGCCGCCGCCTGCCGAAACGAAAGCGCTTTCGGCTTTCGCGCAACAACGCGAGCATCGGTGGTCATGTACTCCGCGAGCGCGCCGTTCCATCCCCGGAAGCCACCTGCAAACGCATAGACTTCATCGCCGCTACTGAGATGCTCAACGCCTTCTCCAACCTGTTCAACTACGCCGGAGAGATCGCCGTGCAAGACGGCGGGAAGCTCCGGACCGAAGCCCACCTTACCGAGCCGGATCTTATAGTCGACCGGGTTCACACTGGTAGCCACCACGCGAATGAGAACCTCTCCGGGACCGGCCGCCGGCTTCTCAATATCCTTGAGCTGGAAGACCTCAGGGCCGCCCCAGTTTTCAACAACCATCGCTTTCATATGAGCCGCACTCCTTACCGAACTGTATAGAGCGAGAGGCTGTGATTGTCGTTCACGGCGAAAAGTAAAACCCAGGAGCCACCAACGAGAACCGTTCCGGTCTGGGCGTGCCCTGCCGGCGTGTGCCAACAATCTCTGCCTCACGCCTAAATGTTTAGCACAATGAGCTGCGGGGTTGTCGAGATGGCAACAAGGTTGCATGAGGGCAGCTGGTCGAGCTTGGCCATAGCGCCACCGTAGCCAGGCTGCGCGGCGCCTTCAGCAGTGCCGGGAGCAGCCTCGCACCCAGACAAACGCTCATTTCAGGCACCCGGATTCAGACTATCGACCAACTCTGCATGTGATTCCTGAAGCACACAAACGGCAATCCTTTGCCGATGTGGTATCATTGAAGCTTAGGCGTGCTACTCCGGGATGTCTTCCGCGGGCGCGCCTGCGGCGGTTTCGTGGCCACATTGACGATTACGACGCGGCGAGCGCGGGGCCGGTTCTTGCTTCCGCTGCCGAACAAGGAGGTTCGTATATGTTGCGAAGACAGCCACGCCTTGCGGTGGCGATGACAGTCTTGGCGCTCCTGGGAGCGTTGCTCGTACTCCTGCCCTCATGCGACAGCGTTCTGCCCCTGACGGAAGACGACAACGAAAGTGATTCGGCGAACGGTGGAGAAGACGACAACGGAAGCGATCCGGCGAACGGCGAAGAAGCTGAACCGGGCACGATCCGGTTCTCACTTGATGGGAAGCTATACACGCTTGAAGACGCAATGGCCGGGTATAATGAGGATGGGGAAACCGCCATAACGACTGAAGACGGCACCGTGTCTGTGACAATCGAGTTTCGTGGTCTGACATCCGGGACATACCATGCGGGCTCTGAGGATGGTGCATTGATGGAGTTCGTCGATTCGAGCGCCCCGGACAATTTGCCGGATGCGGTACTTGAGCTCGAGCTCTCCTCCCGCGCGGACTCGTCGCATAACGTCCCGCCGCGGCTTGACAGCGCGACGACCGGGGAGTAGATTCTCCGTGTGAGAAGTTCACTTACACTCCTGCCATGTAACTTTGGTTCTGCACCATGAGATGTATCTTTTTTGCAGCTTTCTTGCTTGTCGGCGTGATGGCCGTCTTCGGAGCCGATTCAGCGTACCACCTCCCTCCAGCTCTACACGCAGAGCCGGCGGACGCAGACTGCACGGCGTCCGGAGGCGCAGCAGCCGCCGCCCCTTTGCGCCTAGAGTGCTCGGCATCTCCTGCCGTGGTGCCCTATGAAAAGTCTGCCGGGAACCCGGATGACGGGAACAGTGGGGTTTTCCAGCGAATCCAAGATTGGCGCCTGAGGTGGATCGGCGGCACCGACGCGTGGCTCTACACCGGGCACGTGGGAAGCTACGTGCAGCTCCAGGATACCCGAATGAGCCCGCTCGTGTACTCCGGCCCCGGAATCGGCCCGTACGCTTCGATGGAGATTGTACGGGAACGGTGGATTAGCCCGACGACGCTCACTGCCCGATTCGCTTTTCCCGATGCCACCGAAGTGCTTCCCGGCTCGTATACCGGCGTTTCCGTGGAGGGTGATACGGCGTTGCTCTACCGGATTCCGGACACCGGATTTGCGGTGGGCGGTGGTGTCCGTGGAGGAGTTCACCTCCGGCTATACGAGAAGCTCCAGAATAGCACGTTCAACTCGGATCTCATCGTCTCGGCAAACGCGGCCGGCCGGTGGGAGGTTCCGTTCTCTTTTCTCTCGCGCTCAATGCGTTTCCATACCCGCGTGGACGTACCGGCGATCTCCTTCGTAACGCGTTCGCCGGATTACGCGCTCTATAGCTCACGCTCGTTCTGGGCGCCACCTGCCGGCTTCTTTCGCGCCACCGTCGAAACCGGCCTCACCTGGCAGCTGCGCTGGAGCAACGAGAACACCGCGCGGATCGCCTACATCTGGGACTTCTACACGATGAACGAGCACGACGATCTCTACGCGGTGCGCTCGGCGTCGCACGGGCTGAGCTTAAGCCTCGGACTGAGGAGCCTGAAGATGGAGAGGATACCCGAATCCGCGTGCGCCGCCGGCACCGCCGTCGGCATCGGCGCCACCACCGCGGCGGGGCCCCGAACCCGCTCGAGCACCGGCACCCTCACCGCGCCCGCCGGCCCGCGCGGCCGAACCCGCTCGAGCAGCACCGCCCTGGTTGCCCGGGGCGGGCCCGACACCCCGGTTACCCGAGGCTCGGTGGTCCGCAAGGATAGCCGCCGACGCCGGCTCCGGCAGCTACTTGCCGCACTCCCGATGGCGGCGCTTATAACGCTTGCCGGTTGTGAGCTTCCGTTCCTGGTATCGGAGCCGGATAACTCGCCGGCGAGCATATTCGACCAGGTCTGGCGCTTCGTCGATCTCAACTACAGCTTCTTCGAGCTGAAGGATATCGACTGGGACGCAACTCGGCAGGAGTTCGAGCCGCGGGTCCGCGAGGACATGAGCGAGCGCGAGCTCTTTGTTCTGCTATCGGACATGCTCTACACCTTGCGGGATGGCCACGTCAATCTCCTCTCGCCGTTCGACCGCTCCCGCAACTGGGAGTGGTATCTGGACTATCCGCAGAACTTTGACGCGACGCTCCTACAACGGAGCTACTACCAGGGGAACGAAGAGTACGCCGGCCCCTTCGTGCTCTTGGATTTCGGCGACGTCGGATACGCCCGCTACGCGAGCTTCACCAATACGGTGACCGCGGAGCACCTGGATCACCTTTTCACCCGCTTTCGGGACCGTGACGTAATCATCCTCGACGTACGGGACAACGGCGGCGGCGCCGCGGCCAATTCCTACCGAATCGCAGGCCGGCTGGTCACTAAGCCCTCCACCCGCGGCTACGAAGACTTTAGAAACGGCCCGGCACACGGCGATTTCTCGGCGCCCGCACAGGTGAAGATCGAGCCGCCCGACGACGGCGAGCTGTGGACGGAGAAGCCGTTCGTCGTGCTCACCAACCGCTTGAGCTATAGCGCCACCAACCTCTTCGTCGCCCTCGTGCACGCATTGGACCACGTGACGGTAATCGGCGACACAACCGGCGGCGGCGGAGGCATCCCGGCGTTCACCGAGCTCTCCAACGGGTGGCTCCTTCGCGTCTCCGCGCACCGGCTCTTCATGGGTCCGATGGGAGAGGGAGTGAACGTGGAGCCGGGGATCTCACCCAACGTGCCGGTGGACATGGATCCCGCGGATAAGGAGCAGGGGATCGACACGATAATAGAGACCGCGTTGGGGTATATCCGGGATTAGCCTAAGAGCAGCCGGCCGCCCGGGCAGCAGCCCTCCGACCGGGACGGCGGCCGGGTGGTGGGCGCCTGCTGGGTGACCGGCACCCGGCCGGGTGGCGGGCGCCGGCCGGCGCGGCGTCCCCCCAGACAAGGACCTCCGACTGGATCGCCGGCCCGGCGGCGGGTCGTCGGCGCGGAGCCTCTCCGGGATAGGGCCCTGGGACCAGGACGCGGGCGTTGGCGCGAACACGCTCCGGGCGAGGGCCCTGCCACCAGGATGGCGGCGTTGGCGCGAACCCGCCCCGCGCAGATCCCCTACCATCAGCGCGCCGGCCCGAGCTCGGATTCACACCGGATGGCGAGCAGACACTCGGTCATGATATGTTCCAGCCGACAAAGCTGCGTACCGGATCTCCGAGCGTCAAGCCAGGCCGACTACGCACGCGCCGGACGCGGAACGGGACAAGAGGGTACGGACGCAAAAGCGATTAACGGGGGACAACATGGGTAGCAACAATCCGCAATCGGAACCCGACGCCGGCAACAACTCCGACCGCACCCGGCACACACCGCGCGGCAAGCCGGCGCCGCCCCCCGGGAACTCCGGGCCCGCGCCGCGCCCTGAGCCCGCAACGCGCAACCCGGCGTCAACTTCAAAGCGGCGGAGTGGAACGCCTGCGCCCTGGCTCTTCCTGGCCGGCACTCTGGCGTGGACGTGGGCGCTGTTCGGCGTGGTCTATCTCACCGGCCGCCCGTGGCTCGAGTTCCCCGTAGCTCTCGTGAGCGTTGCGGCCGGCCTCGGACCGCTGATTGTTGCCGGGATGCTCGTGGCAACGGGACGGTGGGACGCGTATCGAGATAGCTCGGCGCGAGCCTTTCTTGTCCGCTGCGTCAACCCCGGCACGCTTCCGCAGCGCTGGTATCTCATTACCCTGGCCTTAGCGGGAGTGCTCGCGTTCGGCCCCCCTCTTGTGGCGCTGATAACGGGCACGGAAGCCGGGCTCCTGGAGCCCGGACCGTTCCTTTTTCTTTTTGTGGGAGCCGTCTTCGGCGGCCTCGAAGAGGTTGGCTGGCGGGGGTATGCACAAGAAGCGCTCCAAAGGCGTCTACCCATAGCGCTTGCGGGCCTGGTGATCGGGATCTTCTGGGCACTGTGGCACGTGCCTCTCTTCTTTCTGCCGGGCACGTACCAGGCAACCCTAGGAATTGCCACGCCCACGTTCTGGATATTCTTCGCGACGATCGTCGTCGCCTCCCCGTTCTATGCCTGGATCTACAACGCAAGCGGGCGCGTGGCGTTTTCCGCGTTCGTCTATCACGCCGCCGGCAACGTGTTTGGCGAGCTCGCCGCCTCGGGCCCGTTCGGACTCGGGTTTGGGATCGAGCTCACACTCACGCTTGTTGCGGTGGTACTCGCCTGGCGCTGGATGCACCTGCGGGCGCCCGCCACCCGGCCGGCGCCGAGTAGCGCTTAAACACATTGAGACACCCGAACTCCTCCCGACATCCCGGTAGACTAGGGCACCGCGTGCTTTCAGCATTACGCGGAAATACGACGCCCTGGGCCCACCCCTCGGGGCCCGCCGTGCACCACGCCACCGTGCGTTTCTCCGGTGCGCCTAGGACGCCGCACCGGAGAAACCGCGACGGAGCTGACGGTTCACCAACAACGAGACGATTATGACCGGGGCCACAATCGCTATCGCCCATGCCGAGAGCTGGCCCCATCGGATTGCATCTTCCATGCCACCGAGGAAGCGAGTAAGGCCCACCGTGAGCGTCTGTGCATCGCGTCCGGAGAGAATCAGCGCGAAGAGGTACTCATTCCAGGCGAATATGAACGACAGGATGGTAACCGTTGCGATTCCCGGCGCCGCACACGGAACAAGGATAGTCAAGAACGCTCTGAAACGTGAGGCCCCGTCGATTTCGGCGGCCTCATCCAGCTCTACAGGGATGTCGTCGAAGAAGGCGCGCATCAGCCAGATGACAACGGGAAGGTTGATAATGATGTAGACGAACGTCAGCGCATTCCGATTACCCACAACACCCAGCTCCGACATCACTAGGAAAAGCGGAAGCGCAAAGATGATGTACGGAGCAAAGCGAACCCCGAGGATCAGAAGCATTATCGTCTTTTTGAGAGGAATGCGGAACCGGGACAATCCGTACGAAGCGGGGACCCCGAGCATAATCGTCATGATCACGGAGCCGCACGTGACAAAGACGCTGTTCCAGAAAAAGAACGTGAAGCGCTCCCGGAGTACGATCAGATAGTTGTCGATCGTCGGGGTGAACACCAGCACCGGCGGCAGCCGCATCACGTCCGCCGGAAGCTTGAACGAGCCCAGAAAGACCCAGAGCAACGGGAAAACCGTGACGAAAAGCGCGAGCGCGACCAGAAGCGTATGCGCTCCTGTTACCATCGCGCGGCGACCGGCGACGCCGGTGAACCCGGTCGGCCCTCTTAGCTGTTGCATTCTTGCCTGCTCGGACATCACGAAATCTCCCTCTTGCGATAGTTGTAGAGAACGAGGAGAAGGCACACGGCAGCGACGATAACGGCCATCACCACCGAGCCCGCGTTGGCATACCCGATGTCGAAGCTCCGGAGGGCGCGGTTATACACCCAGACGCTGAGGACCTCGGTGTAGCGCGCCGGCCCCCCACGCGTCAGGACGTATATCGTGTCGAACATCCGGTAGTCGATCGTAATGCGGAATATCGCTGCAAAGATCAACGGATCCCGGAGCATCGGCAGTACCAACCGCACCACTCGCTGCCGATACGTTGCGCCGTCCATCTTGGCCGCATCGAAGACGCTTTGCGGGAGGCTGGCCATGGAGGCGTCGCTAATGAGAAAGACAAACGGAGTCATGAACCAGGTCTGGACCGCACAGATTGCAACAAACGCCCACGGCCACGACGCAACCCACGCCGGCCCCGATATACCGAGGACTCCCAGAAACCAGTTCAGGAGCCCCCGATCCGGATCCATGAAAAACACCCGGAACATGGTGGCCGAAACCACCGGCGTAGTGATCATAGGAATCGTCAACAACGCCCGGACGACGTTCTTCAGCGGGAAGTTTCGTTGCGTCATGAGCGCCAACACAAATCCCCCCACCATGGAAACGCCGACCGAAACCGTAGTGAAGGCAATCGTGACCGCAATCGATGAAGTAAACCGATCGTCCCGGAAAAGCCGGATGTAGTTGTCCAGCCCGACGAACTCGCGTGCTTCCGGGCGATGGAGGTCCCAGTTCGTAACACTCGTACCGAGAGCGACCGCCAACGGTACGGCCGCAATGATCATGAGCACGATCATACTGGGACCGATATAGAAGAAGGCGTCCCGTGTGTCTCTTCGCATCAGGGTTCCTCGCTGTCGTTTGAGTTGTAGTCGTAGTGGCCGTTCATAGTATCGGAATCCGAGCATGCCATGACAGTCGCTTATGCGCGGAGAACCGCGCACCAACAGCCGGTGGCTCTACAGAACACGAGCCGTTGGTGCGGCACGGCCGGCTCCGCCGGCCGTGCGCGCAACCGGACCGAACGCCGCCCCTGCAAAGGGCCGGCTAAGCCCGTTCTACTGTCGGAACTCCTCGAGCAGCTCGTCGAGTTGCTCATGGGCCCAGCGGACCGCCTCCTCGGGTTCCATATCGTCGAGGGCGACGTTGTGCCACATCTCCGAAGTTACCTCGAAAATCTCGTGTGCGACCGGAAGCGTCGGCCGTTGCCGTGCGACGTTCTCGAGGGAGTAATTGGCTACCGGGAAGAAATCCTCGGCCCACGGATACTCCTCAAACACGCGCTCGTGCTCGTAGATCTCCGGCCGAGTAGCTCCGCCGCCGTCCAGGTACCACTCGAGAGCGCGTTCGGTGTCACCAAACATCCAATTGAGCCACTCAAACGCCGCCTCGGGATGCCGGGAATCGGATGTGATAGCTACGCCCCCGCCGCCTAGTACGGCCACAGTGTGCTC
>PWGF01000162.1 GCA_003554375.1 Spirochaetaceae bacterium | reverse complement strand
CCGAATAGGTACCGTGAGCGGCTAGCGCCGACGCGCAGTGCACGGCATATGACGGCACCGGCCGACGGTGGTATATTAAAGGAGGTATGGCTATGAGCGACCGGCAGCTAGAGGAGATCGGTTCGTACGTGAAATCTCACCTTCCGGAGTGGTTGGCGGAGCTCGCGCCGGAGCGCCGTCCGATCACGATCACCGACCCCGCGCTCTTAGAGCGGATCGTGCGCGTTGAAGAGTCCCTGAGCCACCAGCGCGAGCTCATGAGCCAGGGATTCTCCGCCATGGAGAAGCGCTTCGAGCAGGTGGATAAGCGTTTCGAGGCGGTAGACAAACGGTTCGAGCAGGTGGACAAACGCTTCGAGGAGATGCGGGAGGACATGAATGCTCGTTTCGAGGCGGTGGATCAGCGGTTCGAGCAGGTAGACAAGCGATTCGAGGAGATGCGAGTCGATATGGACGCCCGGTTCCGCACGACTAACCGCATGATTATGGCGTTCTTTGCGCTGGTGACGGTGATATCGGCGGTCGTTCAGATTCTGTGAGGCGTTCGTTGATCGATCGCTCATTTGGGACTACTCTTTCAGAGATGGAAGCTGCTCTTTTTCGCTTGGTGCGACGTGTGCGTTTGATCTGGTACTTCTCATGCAGACTCCTGTCGGCGAATATCATCGCGTCGGCTGTCGCGGCGGGACTGTTCTCTTCAATGGGCGCGCTCGGCGGAGGAGCGGGCACCGTTGAGCGCGCGCTGACCGCGTGGATTGCCTTCGGGGTGACTCTCGGGTTCGGAGCGGCAGTGGTGCTGCACGTGCGGCGCCGGGCCGGGGAGTTCCACATCTATCGCTCGCACGGTCTGCGTCCGTCGGTTTGCGTGGTGGGAGCGTACGTGGTGCATGGGGCGCTCTTCATCGGGTGCGCGGCGGTGCTGTCGAGGTTCTTCTGAGGTCGGCTCATGGGATTCTTCACGGCGGACAGCGTCGCGGTAACGCTACGGGGCACGCGCATCCTGACCGGGCTCTATCTGAGCGTTGCGGAGGGTGAGCGCGTGGGCCTCCTGGGGGTGAACGGTTCCGGGAAGACTACCCTGTTTCGTTGTCTGACCGGCGAGATCCGTGACGCGACCGGCGTGGTCCATATCCGCGGCCGCTACGTTGCTCCCGCACACCGGTGGAAGCACATTGCGTATCTCAACCAGATAGGGTTTCTCCCGCGCGATCGCTCCGTTCGCAAGGGCGCGAGCCTCTTTGCCGGAGCCGCCGGCATTCGCGCGCTCCGTGAGGACGAACGCGCCGCGTCGTTGCTCCACCGGCGGGTGGGCGCACTCTCGGGAGGCGAAAGGCGATATGTCGAGTTTCTGTTGGTGCTGCAGCTCGATCGCGATGTTACGCTTCTCGATGAGCCTTTTGCTCAGATCGAACCGCTGTACGTTGAGCGAATGCATGCTGTGCTGCGAAACCGTCGCCGGGGGAGCTTCGTGATTACCGATCACAATCACGTGGACGTACGGAAGGTCTGCGCTCGCCTTCTAATCCTGCGGGACGGGCGGATCGGCGAAGTTGCCGATCGTGAGTCCGATCTGGTTGCAGCGCATTACCTGCCGCCGCGGGGGAACTCGCATTGAGAGGGGTCATTGGATGAGATACCAAGTGAGCACTTGGTAGGCCATCACGACTGAGTTGTGAAGCGAGTGAAGCATTATCGGCGGCGCAATGGATCCGCTCTTGAGATACAACCACGCGAAAATGCACCCAAAAACGAAATAGTCCGGAGCAAGACCCCCATACAGGAAGTGAAGACCAGCGGAAACGGTGCCCCCCAAGACGATCGTCACGCGCGGTCCGGCAAGCGCAACCAATGGTACACAGAGGACGAGCCGATATATCAGCTCCTCGTAAACTGGAACTATCCCACTGACCCAAAACCAATATGCCGGAGTATACTCGGGAGGAAGCGCATCATATGTATAGTACACGCCAAGGTCGCCAAGAGCGAGCCCGTGGAGCGTCCAAGAGAAGTGCACAACGTAGGCTCCGACTATGAGGAGTAAAGCCTTGATCCAGTAGCTGTACCACGGGGACAAGTCAAGCGTTAGCCCGAGAGCCGTTCTGTTTCCGCGACATAAGACGAAAACGACGAAACCTGCGAGGACGCCCGTCGCAACGCGCGGAAGGTCGCAAGGGTCGCGAGTTGACGTAGAAAACAACCACACGTCCACCGCCACAGTGGCAACGGCAACCGCTACCGCAAGCCATGTTGCCGTACCGCGATTCCGCAACGTGTGTCCGATTTGCGTATTCTCGACCGTGAGGGTTCTCTTTAGCCAAGCTATGATCCGCCCTGGGGCGCCCATCGATTGCATATCCAACTCACCCCCTGACGTCTACATTCCTCCAACACGTACGGGAGCAAGCCGCCGGTTGTAGCCGGGGTACAGATCCCGGCTGACATAATGGACCACGAACGCCCCCCGCGAAAGCGCTTGTCGGCGTGTTCCTCCTCGATGGGCCCGCGGCGGATCCAGCGCCAGGAGATCAGCGTGTGAAGGCGCCGGCGAGCGCGGAACGCGGCCCGATAACGCAGCGAGCGGCGATCCGACAGATCAAGCCACGCCGTGAGTAGCGTATTTCGGCCGGCAACTGTCACGAACTCGTTCGCGGGATGCTCCTCCCGCCGACCTAGAAGACCTAAACGACCTCCATTTCACGTGTCTGCTTCTTCATGTGGCGCACGAGCCCTCTTAGGAAGCAGAAGATGGCTGCGATCAATGCTAAGTCCCTCATGTCGGCGATAAGTGCGACGGGACCGATGGAGAGGTAGATGAAATCATGAGCGTACATCGTCCCGTGGATAATGCGGGTCAACGAGTCGGTCGCAAACATAACACCTACGAGCCCTAGGATTTTGGTCTTTTCTCTCCTCGTATGCGATCCCAACGTCAATACCACCCAGAAAACCAAGAAAGAACCCGTGTGCGCCGCAAACACTGAAGGCCACGTATCCAAGACGCTAAAGAACCAACCTACGGAAACCCCAAAAAGGTGGTACAGGACAGCAAAGAGAAAGCTCACGTCGTTCGCATAGCGGTAGAATCCGAGCACCGGCTCTATGACCCAGTCAGCTTCAGTGGCCCAAACAGCTTCATTCAGAGGCAAGCTCACAATTGCGACCGATTGAACGACAACGCCAAATGCCGTGATGATCGCTAATGCGCCCAGCTCCTTCCCGGTGGTCGAGAAGAAACGTGCCGAGTAGAACGCGAGCATGCCTATGTGGGATGCGACGAGTGCCGCCAGTGCAACAGTCATATCGTCCAACGTGGATAGCCGAGGGCGCTACGCGCCCCCGGGAAGTTGACGCCTAGTCGCTCCGGCACCTCCGACAAGCCTGAGCAATGGTGATAACGCCGGCAGCGGTACCGACGACTCCGGCAACAGCTTCTTCGGTCGTGAGCCCCTTCACCCCCAATCTGCGGCTCCTCGCTCGGCATTCCGGACCGCGCGTATTCCTGAACACCCAATCAATGATTGTGCTCCTTTCGGGCCTCTGATCGGCATTCTATCCCCTCATCTGCCAACTAAGCTTCCGTTGCAGGATGAATTGCTCCGACACGCGTGCGTTATTCGCGTGTCCTGACGTATGATGCACGCAGTTCATCCGCTCCCTATCGCTACTGGAATCGGCCGAATACGAGAAAGACGATCTCTCCTGCAGTAACCGCATACAGGATGGCACTGAAGACACTGAATCTGAGGTGCGGCCTCTTCTTCTCGTGCCGGACAAGATACTCCACCTCGGTCGCCTCGATGAGCTTGAAAAACCGTAGCCGCAGCGAGGAGACGTCTTTCTCCCGAAGGTTTGCAAGACGCATGGCGCCGAGTGTCGTGGAGAAGCCGGCCGGCACCTGAATGTCTCTCGTCTCTTCGAAGACCGTATGCCGCGGCATCCTCAGGCAATCCAGGAAGCCTAGGACATCGAAGGTCGAAAACGAAACGTTCACCCAAGCCGGCGCCAGGAAGACGTAATTCCGTGTGATGGAGTACGCTCCTATACCGAGCACTCCAATCACGAGAAGCGGCGCGATCGTTATGAACAATATATCGTTACGTCTTACGTTCGCGGCGACCTCGCACGACGCCACCGCACGCTCAAGCCGGAATTCCACAAAGACATCTCGGGCAGGAACGCCCTTCGCTAGCGCGGCAGCGGCGTGAACCGCCTCGTGGAGCAAGATCACGAGCATTGTCCCAATATAGAACACCTGCAAGACCGAGTCCGGTAGGACTGAGCGAGGGAACAGCACAAACGTCGCCGCGTACAGAAGGAAGGCGATTACAAACGCCGCTACACACCTCTTCCTCGTTACGCCGACAAACAGTTCCATGGTTTGGTCTCCTGTTGCAACTCGTCCAACAAGTGCCGATTGTGCCTATCGACAGGCCTCACCCGCCGATAGGCAATCGAAACGTCTCGCTTCGAGAGTGTATGGCGTTCAGCGATTCAGGACCCTTCTGACGCCGCTCTTCACCTGCTTAACACCCTCTCTGATCGGAGAATTGCCAGTAGCCCAGTAAGTGATCCGATCTGCTAGGATGAGACACGCTATTACCTTACCGCCTCCTTCGACACAGTATAGCTCATCGTCGTCCGCAGGACGAAACCCATCGAATCCCGCCCTCTGCAATGCCATCTGACCCATCACTTGCGCCATAAGACGCCTCCTTGCTCTACGGTTTGCTGTCCTCTCTCGCCGGTCGGCCGCCCCGGCAAGATGGACTGTCCAGAATGCTACACCCGGTCCACTCCCGTGTCAGTCCCCCAATCGGATGACATGCGAGGCCGGATTCCTTGCATGAATCCGCTCCTGTGTCCCGCAATCGGATGACATCTGGGCGGAAACCGGCTCGTTGCGGGTGTCGCTGTCCCCCAATCGGATGACATCGGCGGGTAAAACCGCCTCGTGGCGCGCCGCGCTGTCCCCCGATCGGGGGATACCCAGGAGCGACGCACACGCGGTAACCTTGGTGCGAGGTTTGGAGCGACGCACCATGCGACCACCGGTGATCCGACAGAACGACTCCTCCGATTGCGCGGCGGCGTGCGTGGCGATGGTAGCCGCGGCGCTGGGGAAGCGGACGTCGCTTGCCGAGCTGCGCTACCGCGCCGGGACCGACCGCGAGGGCACGACGCTCGAGGGAATCCGGCGCTGTGCCTCGTCGATCGGCCTTGACGCGCGGGTGTTGAAGGGAACAGCCAGCGCGCTTACCCCCGAGCTGCCGGTGCCTTTCATCGCACACGTGAACCGGGAGGGAGCGTGGCACTTCGTCGTTGTCTACCGCGTCGGCAAGCGCTCGGTATCGGTAGCGGACCCTGCCGAGGGAAGACGGAGAGAACGCCTAGCGGCCTTTCTGGAACAGTGGACCGGCTACGCGGTGTTTCTTGCCCCGGGCTCCGGGTTCGCCGAAGTGGAGGAGGCGTCCAACACGCTGCGACGGTTCCTGCCGGTGCTCAAGCCGCATGTCGGCACCATCGCGCGCACGGTCATCGCGTCGGTCATCATCACGATATTCGGCATCGCCTCCGCTATGTATTTCCGGTTCCTGATCGACGAGGTTCTGTTCAGCGAATCCCGCCTCACGCTGCACGCAATTTCTCTCGGAGTAGTGATAATCACCCTCCTCACGGCCGTCCTCGGGTTTGTCCGCGGGCAGATGCTGCTTGCGTTCAGCATGAAGGTGGACCTATCGATCACGCTCGCGCTCTTGCGCCACATCATCCGTTTGCCGCTGTCGTTCTTCGACCTGCGCAAGAGCGGTGAAGTGCTCGCTCGCTTGTGGGACACGCGCCAGATCCGAGACGCGCTCTCGTCGGCGTCGTTCGCCGTATTCTTCGATCTGATCATGGTCGTAGCGATCGGTGTTGCGCTCGCGCTCCAGAGCTTCCGGCTCTTCCTGGTGGCGCTGGCGTTCGTGCCGATATCGGCGGCCGTGGTCTGGGGCTTCGCGCCGACGTTTCGGCGCCGGTATCAGCGAATCCTGGGCGGACGAGCCGACAGCCACGCTTTGCTGGTGGAGAGCGTCCAGGGAATCGCTACGGTGAAGGCGCACAACGCCGAAGAGCAGACGTTCCACCAGAACGAGCGGAGAATGATGGATTACCACTGGCCCGGGTATCGCGCCGGCGTGCTGGGGAACTGGCAAGGGCTGCTGGTAAGCCTCATCGACGGCTGGGGCTCGAACATCCTCTTCTGGATCGGAAGCGTGATGATCCTCGGCGGAACGGCCTCGCTCGGCCAACTCGTCGCGTTCAACGCGATGCTCGGTTACTTCCTGAACCCGCTCCAGGAGCTCATCAACCTCCAGCCGAGCCTGCAGGAGGCGTTCGTCGCGGCCCGGCGGGTCGGAGAGATCCTCGATCTGGAGGACGAACAGAGCGCCACGAGGGCGTTGCTGCAACCGGAACCCCTGCGCGGGAAGGTCGCGTTCCGGAACGTCTCCTTTCGCTACGGCAGCAGGCGGCGCGTTCTGGAGGACATCTCGTTCGACGTACCGGCCGGCTCGTCGGCCGGGTTCGTCGGGAAGAGCGGGAGCGGGAAATCGACGATCGTCAAGCTGCTCCTCGGGTTCTACGCGCCCGAGGGCGGTACCATCGAGATAGGCGGGACCGACCTGCGCGATATGGATCTGCGGCACATGCGCGAGCGCATCGGATACGTCAGCCAGAATGTGTTCCTCTTCAACGGATCGATCAGGGAGAACATCGCGCTGGGCCGTCCCGGCGCAGGCTTCGAGGAGATCCTGAACGCCGCGAAGCGGGCGCACGCGCACGAGTTCGTCCACGCGATGCCCGAGCGCTACGAAACGGTGCTGTCGGAGGGGGGCCGGAGTCTTTCGGGAGGCGAGCGCCAACGCCTTGCCATCGCGCGGTCGCTCCTCGGCAGACCCGATATTATCATCTTCGACGAGGCGACGAGCGACCTCGACACCGTCACCGAAGGAGAGATCATCGACTCCATCCGGTCGCTCCAAGACGACGGGATTACCACCATCATCGTGGCGCACCGGCTCTCGAGCGTGACCGCCTGCGACCGGATCGTAGTCATGGACAACGGGACCGTGGCGGAGTGCGGCACGCACGGCGAGCTGAAGGCGCATTCGGGGATCTACGCCTCACTCTGGGAGCGGTTCGCGGTATGAGTCACCACGATTTCTCCCTACGCGACGTACAGGCCTCGGCGCCGTTCTTCGCGCTCAAGACGAGTCGCCACGGAACGAGGTTTCTCTGGGCACTGGCGATCGTTCTCGCCGTAACGGCCGGATGGACGGTGTTCGCCTCGATAGACGAATGGGCGCGGGGCCACGCGATTCTTCGCCCGGCCGGCGAGATCGTCGAGGTTCGCAACGAACGGGCCGGCCGCGTCCATCGGCGGCCGGTCTCTCACGGCGAAGAGGTGGAAGCCGGCGATCTGTTGTGGGAGATCGACACCGGCGTAGTCGAAGCGGAGCTCGAATCGCTTGAGAGCAGGCTCGGTTCGCTTCACGAGGAACAACGGGAGCTCGAGCTGGTTCTCGCGAGTCTGGAAAGCGGTGCCGTGCCGCCGGGGAACCCTGATTCGTTCGCCCACTGGCGGGCCGAGGCGCTGTTGCTCGAGCAGAGCCGGCTCGAGGTGGAACGGGAAGCCGTCCGCAGACGGTGGGAACGGGCACGGGACCGGCCGGAGAGCGCGCAGCGCGGGGCGGAGCTCGAGGAGCTACGTTCCGACTACGAGGCCGCCGATCTCGGCGCGCGGCGATTCCTCCCCACGGGGAAGGCGGACATCAGAGAACGCCTGCGCTCCATAGAGAATCAGCTCGCGCAGATCCGTGAGGCCGAGGTAGCCGCGCGGCAACGGCTGCGGGAATCGCGGATCACCGCGCCGATTTCGGGACGGGTGGAGTTTCGCCGCGACCTGTCCGCCGGCGAATACCTCTCGGCAGGCGAGAGCCCGGCGCGCGTAGTCCCCGAATCAGCGGCGGGATTCCGGCTCTTGGTGCTCGTTCCCGAGCGCGAGGCGGGCGAGGTCCGGGTCGGCCAGGAGCTCGTGCTGAGGTTCTCCGCCTTTTCCGTGGCCGAGTACGGCTCGCTCCGCGGCCGGGTGGTATACGTCCCGATGGAGTCTGAGGACGCCGATGCCGAGCGCGCGTACGAGATCCGCGGCGTGCTGGAACAGAGCTATCTTACCGACCGGGAGGGTACCCGCTACCCCCTGCGCCCCGGCATGACCGCTGAGGCCCGCATCATAACGCGCAGCCTGCCGGTCTACCGGTATCTCCTCGAGAAGCTGGACTTCATTCTATGACCCTCTCCCCGCGCCCCGAACACCCCCACCGGCGACGCCCCACTCTCCGAATACCGCTCTGCTTGCTCCTGGTGATCGTCACGTGTGCTTGTCCGCCTCGCGCAACGGCCGCCGGCGGGGACCCGCCGGATGGCGGAGCCGTCGAGAGCTTACGCCCCGGTCTCCTTGCCTCAGCGGTAAGCGAGATGCTCGCGAGATCCCGGCGTGCCGGGGAGCTTCGCCTCGAGCACGGCGTGGCCCGCCGTGAGGCGTCGTTCTTGCGCGTGGAGTCCGGCTGGGATTTCTACCTCAACGCTCAGCCGGGCTACACGACCAGCATTCCGTACGACGACCGGCACGAGGTGGCCGGCTCTGTGGGTGCGCGCAGAACCTTACCGGGCCAAGGAACGTTCGACATCAACGTAGCGCCGGCCCTTCGGTACGAGGCGCACCGAGAGAACGAGGACGCGGATCCGGCCGATCCGTTGCCGCCGGCCGGCGTGGAGGCGCCGCAGGCCGGGTTCCGGCACGATCTTTCGGCTTCCGGTACGGTTCGGTTCCCGCTCTGGGCGCACACGGGAACCACAATGCGTCTGGATGGACTACACCGTGAGCGCGCCCTCGAAACCGCCGGCGCCGAGTATCGCAGAGATACCGGCCGGCTCGTGGAGGAACTGGTGCGAGCGTGGTTCGATCTCCTTCGCGAGCAGATCGAGCTCGAGCGCACCGCCGCGGCCGTCCGGCTGTACCAGAACCGCGTGAGCGTCATGGAACAGCTCGTCGAGAGAGGAGACCGCGCCGTCGAGGAGCTGTGGGAGAAAGAGGCGGGGTTGACGAGTGCCGAGGTCGAGCATCTCGAGGCGAGCCGGCGGTTCCGCGAGAGCGGGAGGCTTTTCGACGCCGAGTATTCGGTTACCTTTCCGGACGAGCGCACCGCCGGCGAGCTGCTGGAGGATGCGGG
>PWGF01000008.1 GCA_003554375.1 Spirochaetaceae bacterium | reverse complement strand
GTACGGGTCGGACGAGCCGCTGACGGTGCGGTACGTGAACAAAGCGGACACAGGTCGTTTCGAGTATGAGACTCGTTTCCCCGGGATCCTCAAAGAGCTCGAGCGTCGCTACACCGAATCGAGCTCGCCTGCGATCAGGGAGTGGCTCGAGGAGTTCATGAGCCGCCGGCCGTGCCCAACGTGTGGGGGCACTCGGCTGCGCCCGGAGGCTCGCGCCGTCCGGGTCGGCGGGCGGTCGATCGTCGAGCTATCGGCCATGCCCGTGGACGTGGTGCTCGAGTACTTTTCCGGGCTCGAGCTTTCGGAGAACGAGCGACATATCAGCGGTGAGGTGATCCGCGAGCTCACTGACCGCCTGCGGTTTCTGCGAAACGTTGGGTTGAGCTATCTCACCCTTGATCGAGCCGCGGCAACGCTCTCCGGCGGTGAGGCGCAACGAATCCGGCTGGCCACGCAGATCGGGAGCAGCCTCGTCGGCGTGCTCTATGTGCTGGATGAGCCGACGATCGGGCTCCATCAGCGCGACACCGAGCGGCTGCTCTCAACGCTGCACACCCTCCGCGATCTGGGAAACACGCTGGTCGTGGTGGAGCACGATGAGCAGACGTTGCGGAGCGCGGACCATATCGTGGATCTGGGACCGGGCGCGGGCGTCCAGGGCGGGTACGTCGTCGCAGCCGGAACACCCGACGCGATTACCGCGGTCCCGGAGAGCAAGACGGGGGCTTATCTTGCCGGCAAGCAGCAGCTGCCTCTTCGGGCTGAGCGCCGCCCCGGGAACGGAGCCTGGATTACCCTAAGGGGATGTCGGAAGCATAATCTATGCGACATCGACGTCGGGCTTCCGCTCGGCACAATGTGCGGGATAACGGGAGTGTCGGGAAGCGGCAAGTCAACGTTGGTCGAAACCGCGCTCTACCCCGCCTTGAAGGCAGCCGTGGGGCATGGGCGCGCCCCGGGAGCGGATGTCTTCGACAGTGCGGAGGGGTTCGAGCAGGTCGACAAAGTCATCAAGATCGATCAGACGCCTATCGGCAGGACTCCGCGCTCGAACCCCGCTACGTACGTCGGACTATATACGGCCATACGCGAGGTGTTCGCAAAGCTCCCGGAGAGTCGGGCACGCGGATACAAACCCGGCCGGTTCAGCTTCAATGTAAAAGGGGGGCGTTGCGAGAACTGCGGCGGCGCGGGAACGATTCGCATCGAGATGCACTTCCTCAGCGACGTGTACGTACCGTGCGACGTCTGCGGCGGCAAGCGCTTCAATCGGGAGACGCTGGAAGTCCACTACAAGGGGAAGAGCATCTCGGAAGTGCTCGATCTCACCGTGGATGAAGCTCGCGATTTCTTCTCCGCGGTACCCGCGGCACGCAGGAAGATCGAGACTCTCGCGGCAGTGGGGCTCGGATATGTCACGCTCGGCCAGAATGCCCTTACGCTCTCCGGGGGCGAGGCACAACGCGTCAAGCTCGCCAACGAGCTCTCAAAGCGAGCCACGGGCGGAACGGTATACCTTCTGGATGAGCCGACCACGGGGCTGCACTTCGAGGATGTGCGAACGCTTCTCAATGTGCTGGATATGCTCGTAGACGATGGGAACACCGTCGTGCTAATCGAGCACAACATGGACGTAATCGCGCACTGTGATTATATCGTGGACCTTGGGCCTGAAGGTGGTGGCTCCGGGGGGCGAGTGGTAGCTACAGGGAGGCCTGAGGAAGTTGCGGAAGTGTCCGAATCTCACACCGGCCGCTTTCTCAAGGAGACTCTGTCGCGGAAACGGGAGAAATCGTGGAACGGCGTCGCCTCCTGAGGTGGGTGATACTGCTGACGTGTACGGCTCTCGCGTTTCCTGCGTTTGGGCAAGACGCTCCTGGGCAGGAGGACGCTGGGCAGGAGGACGCTGGGCAGGAGGACGACACGTCTCCGCCGGAGGAAGAGGAACCTGACCTTCGGACCCGGACTCGGGCTCGTGACATCCAGACGGCCACATACTATGAGCTGGTAAGCTGGGCTGAGCGGTTGAGTCTTGCCACTGAAGGAACACGGGCGGAGCTGGCGGAGCGGGTAGCGGAGCACTACGACGTGGAGTTGCCCGACGCTCCGGCGGAAGACCTCGAGGGGCGCGAGGTTACGATTGAATCCGCGCAGGACTTGCAGTACTTCACGCTGGAGGATATCGAGGAGGACTACGTCAGGCTGGTCGGCGGTGTTTCGGTCGTGCTGGAAGACGCTCAGCGCGACGGGGTACACCGGATCCAGGCAGATGAGCTTCTCCTAAACCGTACCGAAGAGCTACTGTCAGCTTCGGGAAACGTCGAATACGTGATCGAGCGCGCGGATGATACGGAGCGGTTCCGCGGTGAATCGCTTTCCGTTGAGCTGGACGATTGGTCCGGCAGCTTCCTGCGGGGAGTGAGCCGGCGTACGCGTGAGGTAGATGGGGAAGATATCGACTTCCGCTTCAGCGGCCGGCATATATCACGGTCACCCGATGATGTCGTCGTCTTAGAGGACGGCAGGATCACTTCGTCGGAAATGGATCCACCCAGCTACTACATCCGTGCCGATCGCATCTGGGTAATGGACGACGGCGATTGGGGGCTGGAGCGGGGCTCTCTCCACGTGGGCCGGGTGCCGATGCTTTATTTCCCTTACTTCTTCCATCCGGGCCGAAGGATGATCTTTCACCCTGCTATCGGAAGCCGTGACCGGATGGGAACCTATCTTCAGACAACCTACTACATTGCCGGACGGCGTGAGGACGAGGACGAGCCCCTTTCTTTCCTGCAGATGACGGAGGTAGACGAAGAGACGCCTCTCGAGCGGGAAGGACTCTTCCTACGGAGTGCCCCGGAGCGAGAAAAGGAGCCGGATGAGGATACGATCAGAATCCTCGGCGACGTCTATACGGCGCTCGGACTCCACCTCGGGGCTGATCTCGATCTGGCTCCTCGCGATCCTCTTGGGGCAACGCGTTGGCGGCTGGGTTTGGCAGCCACGCGCCTCCGGTACGCCGATCCGTTGACCACGGATCGTGCGACAACGTTCTTTGTTGGCGATGACGGCGAGGTGGGTGAGCATTGGTCGCCCTCTATGCTTCCCGGTGCTCGGGTTCCGTTCCGATTCTATTCTGATCTCTCCACGGAGCTACGCGAGCTTCCGGGAGGGACCACGATTACCGTAGGTCTACCGGTATACTCGGATCGCTACATCGAGCGTGATCTATTCGATCGGGCCGAGCACATCGACTGGGGCGGTTTGACGGGGCTCTCGGATTCGCCCGAGGAGCCTCCGGGAGTGAGGAATCGGAAGGCGTGGGACGCGCGGGCAAGGGTCAGCCCCCGGGTCGACCAACTCGAGCCTTGGGTGGGGAGAGTAAGCATTTCGCCGCCGATTGCGGCAAGTCTCGCCTGGAGATACCGAAACGTCGAGGATCCCCCCGGATACGTGGCTGAGGCTATTGATCCGCCCGACGGCTCGTTCTTCTACCCGGACCAGTTTACGCTGCCGAGCGTCCGGGGCCGGATTACGGGGACGCTACTCGAACCGCCGAAGCCCGAGCCTTTCGAGCCGCGGGAGGTCCCCGACGATCCGGAGCTGAGACCTCCGCGATCGCCCGAAAGCGGGGCTACCGCTGCCGAGAGACAGGAGACTGCGGCGGCGCGCGACCGGAATCAGCTAAAACGCGACGGGGCGGGCGAGGAACCGGAGGTCCGGCTTCCGGAACGCCCGGGTGACGTTTCGGTGGTTGATCCTACATACCCATGGGCGTACGGGATTGACTATGCCCTTCGTCCTCGGCTGGACCTGGAGGGGTGGTTTGATGATGACCAATGGAGGGAGCCCGGCGATGTGGACTTCGGAGTAAGAAACTGGAGGAGCCTTAGGGATCTCTCAGGGGAGATCTCATACCACGCGGGTTTTGACGGCCCGTTCCTAACGGCCGACGGATCTTCGCTCGGTTTTGCGCACCGGCGGAGGCGGGCGTTCGCCTTTGCGGAGGGTGTATCTCCGGAGGAAGAGGAAGAGTTGAGACGGCGGGCAGCCCAAGCGGACAGTGTTGAGCTGGATAACACGCTGGCGCTATCCACGAAGCCGCTCGGCGGAGTCGAGCGCTTAGCGGAGTCGCAGGTGAGCTACCGGCTGAGCAAGAACCTGTACGAGCAGTCGTTCGAGGAGTTGGACGACGAACTGGAACCTACCTATCAGGAAGATTGGTTCCGTTGGGACGACGAGATGGTCACTGAGCACCGCATCGATCCCGCGCTTCGCGTGAGCTTGTTGGGGGCGACGCAGAGCCTTTCGACCCGCGCGGATCTGCCGCCGTTGGACGAGCGCGTGACCGCGGCGTTGAGGCTGGTGACCGGCCCGTTGACATCGGAGCTGTCGACCGGATTCAGGGGGAGCCCGCCCGAACGCGAATATGATCCGCTCCGTCTCAGGCAGGATCTGGAGGTTACCCCGAACGTGAGCTTGGGAGGCTCGGTGGACTACGAGTGGGAGGAAGAGGAGGTTGTCGCCGTTGCCGGAGATGCGGACGCGTGGTTCTTGTCCGGACAGGTGGAAGCCGAGCGTCTCGAGGAGGAGGCGAATGAGCTCTATGTTACGAGGGTGTCCGGACAAGCGCGCACCGGCGGCTTCTTGGCGGCGTTGAACATGGGACGGAGGGAGGGAGTAACGTTCGAAGGGGCCGAGGAAGGATGGGTCCGAGACGGCGAGCCGCGGCTCCAGCCGGAGTCGGCCGACGTCTCATACTCTCTTGAGGTAGAGCCCGATCCCATGTGGCGCGGCAGGATCAGGCACGAGCTCGCCCTTGAATCGTCCCTCGATGTCGATTTCCTGCGTTTCACTGAGAGCTCTTGGGATCTCGAGGTGGACTATGCGCTGTCCATTCACCGTTTTCTCGATCTTCGTTTGACGACAACCTCCAGGAACAACGCAATCTACCGTTATGTGCCGAGACTGGCGGAGGAGATTGGAGTGGAGCCGGTGAACCCGCTTTCGGATCTCATACGGTCGTTCGCCTTTTTCAGTCCCGAAGACCGGCGGGCATCCGCGTTCAACCTTCACCAGTTCAGTATTGATCTTATTCAGGATCTGGGAGAATGGGACCTCGAAATCGGGTATCGGGGTGAGCCGAGGGAGCGAACGGTCAATGACGTCAGAGAGTACGAATGGGGCAGTAGCCTGGACATCCGGGTTGCCTGGCGTCCCATTCCAGAGCTCGACCGTGACGTTCGGCGGGCCGACGGAGATTGGGAGCTCTGACCGGAGGCGGTACTGAAGCGGGACGACCGGATGGCTGTCGTTGAGCAAGACGGCGGGGGCCGGCTGCTTGACGTCAAACGCAGAGTGAAGCTACGCTATAGATGGAGTACGTAGGGGAGCACGATTGGGCAACAGTACAGCAGTAGTGTTGGAGACCAACGCACTCACGTCGGAGGTGTGCGGCGCAAACGACGCCAACCTGAAAGTCCTGGAGGAGCTTCTCGGGATACGCATTCTCTCGCGGGGGAACGAGCTTTACCTGGAATCGGAGGATCCGAACACTCAAAAGTTGTTCCACGACGTCCTAGGTGAGCTACAGGCGCTGGCTCGGGGCGGGCGAGCGCCCGGACCGGAGCAGGTGCGAACCATATTCGAGTCGCTTTCTGAAAGCGCCGATGTTTCGCCGTCGGCGATGCGTGAGACTAAGATAGAGATCCCAGGAGGCTTTGGAGTAGTCCATCCGCGTGGGGCCACGCAGACCTCCTTCATAAGAGGAATGGACACTCATGAGATGTCGTTCTGCATTGGGCCGGCGGGCACCGGGAAGACTTTCTTGGCTGTGGCGCATGCGCTCGCGGATGTGTTGGCTCGTCGCCGGCGGAAGCTGGTGCTGACGCGACCAGTGGTGGAAGCAGGGGAGAATCTGGGGTTTCTGCCGGGTGATCTGACACAGAAGATTAACCCGTATCTGCGCCCTCTCTACGATGCGATGGAAGCGCTTATCCCGGTGGAGACCATCACCCGAATGGAGTCCAATCGCATTATTGAGATCGCTCCTCTTGCGTATATGCGGGGAAGGAGCTTGCGCGATTGCTACATCATCTTGGATGAAGCTCAGAATACGACGCGTGAGCAAATGAAGATGTTTCTGACGCGGCTCGGTGAGAATTCAAAGGCGATCGTAACCGGGGACGTCACCCAGATCGACTTAGGCCGAAAGGAAGATTCGGGCTTGGTGCACGCGATCTCGATTCTGTCGAATCTCGAGGAGATCTACATCTGCCGGTTTGGCAGCCGCGACGTGGTACGGAATCCCTTGGTTCGAAAAATAGTAGCAGCGTATGAAGCAAGCTGACGCGGAGCCTCCAGACTATCACTCATCTCGCTACGCTGAGCTCGTGACGCATGACTCATCATCTATCTCTGTTCAACTTGATTCCAGCATTTCGGCCGGATCCGGCTTGGACGGGACAGCTGCTGTTGAGCGTGACTCAAACGGGGTTGCTGTGACCGGAACCACGTCGGCCGGCATCGCTTTGAGCGGTAGCGCCGTGATCGAGCCCGGCGCTGAGGAGAGCGAGCGGGACAACGAGCTGGTGCTCTCCGCGGCGGAGATCGCCGGCTTTGCTGCCAGAGTGCTGGAGTATTGTAGTCTAGCCGGTTGGGAGCTCTCGATTCGCGTTGCCGGTCCGGCGGTTGCTCGGGAGATGAACCGGGAATACCGCGGCCGCGATGAGCCCACGGATGTGCTGAGTTTCTCTCAGATTGAGACAAACGAACCGGAGCTTGTGGTCTCGGAACTGTCGCAGCCCAGGGCATCCGGGCAGGAAACCGGGGCGTCTGGGGGTGGGGGCGAGGAGGGCCTGACCGGGCGACGGCGGGTTGCCGGTGACTTGTTGCTATGCCAGAGCGTCATCGTTGAGCAGGCCTATGCACACGAGGTCTCCCCGCAAGAAGAGCTTTGTCGGGTTTTGACGCACGGGATTCTCCATCTTGCCGGATGGGACCACGAGACCTATGACCTCAAGGAGGAGATGTTACGATTTCAAGAGCAAATTCTGGACGAACTGCTTCAGGAGAGTTGCCTGTGAAGTTCCTTAGCCGACTGTTGGGCCGCGACGCATCAAGCGACCAGGATGCGTACATGTCCCTGAACCTCGAAAAGCGGGACATGATACGAGGAGTTGTCCAGCTGTCGGAGACGATGGTGAAGGAGGTGATGGTTCCTCGTATCGACGTTGCTTTCGTGCCCGTCGACATGAGGGGACCGGAGCTCTTCGAGAAGGTTGCAGCCGGCGGTCATTCGCGCTATCCCGTATTTAATCAGAGTATCGACAATGTCGTAGGGATGCTCTATGCAAAGGACCTGCTCCGCTTTCTATTGGTCGACGAAGAGGTGAAGATCGACTCGATCATCCGCAAGCCGTACTTCGTCCCGGAAAGCAAGCGTTTGGACTCACTCCTGCGCGAGATGCGCCACCGTCGAGTTCACATTGCCGTTGCAGTTGACGAATACGGCGGGGTGAGCGGGATCGTTTGCCTGGAAGATATCATCGAGGAGATCGTCGGAGATATCCAAGACGAGTTCGACAACGAGCAGGAGGAGATTCTGGAGCTGGGGGGGGACGCGTATCTTTGCGACGCTCGCGCCAACCTGGACGAAGTAAACGAACGCTTGGGAGTCGAAATACCGCAGGACGACTTCGACACTGTAGGCGGCCTTGTTTTCGATCTGTTTGGAAGAATCCCTGCGAAATTCGAGAAGGTACGTTACGGCAACTTGGAGTTCATCATTCAAGAGATGGACGGGCACAAGATCAAAACCGTGAAGCTGGTGCAGCTGCATGACGTGCAGGACAACGGGGCCTAAACAGAGGGCGATGTGCCTTCGTCTCATCTGTCGCTCGCCGCAAGCGTTGCTTGTTCTTCTCATGCTTGCAGGCGCTCCCGCCGTAGGGAACACGGAGACTGCCCGTGAGCTGTATGAACTCGGGGAAAGTGCGTTTGCTCGCCGGGACTACCCGGAAGCAGTGCAACGCTTTCGAGATGCTTTGGAGCTCAACGAAGCCTACATGGAGGCGCGGTTGGGATTAGCGCGTAGCTATGCCGAGCTGGACGAGCTGGATGCCGCCTTGGATGCGATTGACGAGGCTCGTCGCAGGGCCGGGAGGCGGACGGATGTAGTGGTCTTGCAGGGCGAGTTGCTGGTTCGCGCGGGAGAGCTCGACGCTGCGCGGGAGGTATTCGAAGAAGCGCTCTCGCGTGAGCCGAATAACACCTCCGCCCGAATCGGTCTAGCGGAGCTCGCAGTCGCTAAAGGGCAAGCCGAAGATGCGCTGAGACGCTATCGAAACGTCCTGGAATTGGCGCCGCAGAACCGACGCGCTCTGCTGTCGTTGGCGATTGTGCACCACGAGCTCGGCCGGATCGGAGAAGCTGCCCGGTATATTCGGCTCGCTCTTGACTATCATCAGGAGCACCCCGGCGTCCACATACTGGCTTCGGAGTATTTTCTCACCGAAGGGGAGTATCAGCGGGCAGCCGAGCATGCCGAGACGGCAACGCGGCTCGATCCGGGCGCTCCTACGGCCTGGGAGCTCCTGGCCAAGACCGAGCTTGCAAAAGGGCAGCCGGAAGCGGCGGTTGCTCACGCGGAGGAGGTGATCGATCGTGTGCCCGACGAAACGGTGGGATTCTACCTGCTCGGAGTGGCACTTCGGCGGGCCGGCTCATACTCTGAAGCGATCGACGCGTTCGAGCGCCTATTGGAGATCGATGTAGAGGACGAAATCGCCCGACTCAACGCCGAAGCCATCTTGCTGGAAGAGTTCGATCTGGAGGACGAGCGGCGGCAACCATTTGCGGAGTATCGTTTCGATCGAGGTGCCTCGCTTCGGGAGGAGAACCTCTTTCGGCAGGCGCTTGGGGCATATCGGCGAGGACTGATGCTGAGTCCCTTTGACGAGAGCGGGCGACGACAGTTTGCCGAGCTTCATCGTAGTCTGGATCACCGGGCGCGATACTTGCGCGAGCTGGAGCTGATGCAGGATCTGGGCATGGACGATCAACAGGTTCGGGACGCTATCGACATATACACCAGCGTACTCGCTCAGAGCGTCTCGGTACGATGGGGAGTCGATCAGTACGAATTAGCTCGGGACCGAACGGAGCTCGGGCTCTTTTACGAAGTCAATGCAGGGTTGATGCGCCGGCCTGACTCCGCTTGGGCAGGAGCGACCTCGTTGCGTGACGCGCTCCGAGGTTACGAGAAGGTAGACGTGCGCGAAGACGTCGCCG
>PWGF01000136.1 GCA_003554375.1 Spirochaetaceae bacterium | reverse complement strand
GCCTATGGTGGGGGAAGCGGAAGACCGCGAGGGGCGTGCAGGGCGGAGCGGGAGCGGAGCCCGATAAGCACGCCCCGGTGCCCGCAGGGCACGCGGGCTGGAGCGTGGGGGATACTTCCCCCAACGATTCGTACCTGACGGTCCAGTCGCTGAGCCGCGCATCCGCTACCGGTTGGGCACACATGGGTCGGAAAACGGAAAGCCCCGGCCTATGATAGAATGGAGCCGAGATGAGTACGAAAACCGAGATACCAGGGCTCGCCGAAGCCGCGAAATCAATCCGCTCGGAATTCGATGTAGACCGGGTTCTGCTTTTCGGTTCGGGCGCAACCGGTGACGCCGACGACGAAAGCGACATTGATCTCTGTATCCTGCTGAACTCACGCGATGAGCGACTGCTTACTATTACGCGCTCGCTCCGGCTGGACCTGTTCCGTCGGCTGAACTGCTCGGTGGACCTTGTTGTATACGACAAAACGACCTTCGAGGAGCGGCTCAGAGCGGGAGCCGCATTCGAAACAGCTATCGCTCGCGAAGGGGTGGCAGTTTGACTTCGGAGGACTTGGTGCAGGAGTGGTTGGAGTTGGCGGAAGACGGCAGCCGGGCCGCTGAACACCTCCGTAAGCTTAGACCTCAACCGCGAGAGATCATCTGTTTTCACTATCAACAGTCCGCGGAAGAGCGACTGGAAGCGGTGCTTCAGTCTTACCAAGTTGATACTCCGAAGCCGCATGACCTGCTGGTATTGCTGAAACATATCACTACACTTGTGCCGGCCTTCGAGGATCTAGAGCGCGAATGCAACGAACTGAACGATTACGCGGTCGCCGTGCGATATCCGGTTCGAATCGACCCTACCGAGGAGAACGTTGAAGGAGCGGGCCGATCGGCGGCCCGAATCCGCGACGCGGTTAAGGTCGGCCTCGGCTACTGAAGATCATGACGAAAGCAAGAGTGGACAGGCATGTACCGCGGCGTTGTCGGGAACACCTGGTTCATTGCCCAACACGGCCCCAAGCCCCAGCCTGGTTAGTCGTCGCGCCTGTACTCCTTCAGCAAATGCGCCGGCCATCGTAACGACGGTCCCAACCGGGATACGCAGGAAGAGGGTGATCGCCGATTTCGCCCTGGGTGGTGACAGCAAACCGGTGACGGACCGCTCCTTACGTCGAAAGCCTCTTGATCGGCCTGATGGTTTTCAGTGCCCAATCATAGTGACTCGAGGTGGCCGAAATCAGATAGGCACCTAATGATGTCGCCCCGGTCCAGGAGTACCGCTTCTTGGTGAACAACTCTTCATCGCTATGCTTCAGGATGAGAGCCATCACCTTGGCGTGGCTCTCCCGTAAAAGCGTCAAGGCGTGGTCCAGTTCGGTACCTTTGTACTTCCGGTAGATCCGACGGTTCAGCACTGGTAAGGTTTGCCACGTGACATCCTCCGCGGGAATCGCCGGCTTCTCACCTGACATCCCCACCTCGTACCACTGCATCATCATCAGATGCCACTCGTGCAAGTGGCACATCACATCTGACACGGTTCTGTCCCTGTCATTGAGCTCCTCATTCTCATATGACATGTACCGATAGTCTTCGGGTATGGACTCGATGAAGTCCAACAGCTTGTTGAAGTTCGTTTCGCTCAGCTGCAACAGGCTGTTCTTGTCGGTCGGTCTCGGCATAGACGTTCCCTCCGAACATGCGCATTAGTGCCCATCGTACCTCAACTGAGGCCTCTAGACAGCTACAAACACCACCTCCGAGCGATGTCATAGCTCCTTCGGAATCGGCAAAGCCGGGTTAGTACGTTCCAGACGGCTACCCGTCGATCTTCCCGAACTTCGGCCCCGGGGTCGTTGCAGCATTTCTGGGATGTACCATGCACAATCGCGAGGACACCATCTGGTTCGTTCCGAGCGAGCGCGTTCCCGCCCCCGAGCTGAAGCTGGAGACAGGATTTGAGTCGCCTGCGTGGAAACGCCTGGTCTCAATCTATAGGACCGCAATCGACTACTTCGGCGGAAGCGTTCAGCTCGGCATGACCGATCTTGGGGGTAATCTGGACATCCTACAGTCCTCCCTCCCGGGCGGGGAGCTGGCGCTGGCGCTGTACGACTATCCGGAGGACGTCAAGCGGCTGACTTGGGAGGTGCACGACGCTTGGTGGACCTACTTCGACGAGCTGGATCGAATGCTCAAGCAAACGAACCCGGGCTACACCGCCTGGGCTCCGATCCTCTCGAAGGATCCCTATTACATGCTGCAGTGCGACTTCGCCTACATGATCGGCCCGGAGATGTTCGATGAGTTCGTGAGGTCGGAGCTGGAAGCAACCTGCAAGCGATTGGCTCGTCCGTTCTACCACCTGGACGGGGCGGGCCAAATCCCGCACCTCCCGAGCCTTCTTGGCATCGAAGAGCTTTCAGGTGTGCAGTGGATCCCGGGCGACGGCGCACCCGATACTACGCGGTGGCCGCAGGTATACCGCGACATCATAGAGGCTGACCGCAAGACCTAGCTCTTCACCGACCAGTCGGAGGCGGGGGTTGCGGTGCTCGACGTGCTGAAGGAGCAGCTTGGCAGCCTGGACAACGTCATCCTCATCGGCGACATAGGGCCACATGAAGTTGCCCAGGCCAAAGCGGCACTCGAACGCCACGGGGTACCTTCGTGACGCGCCTCGGCATCGTAACCGTCCGTCTGCCGCGTCCTCCGACTTCCCGGTCTTGATCCTAAGCGCAACGGTGACTCACGGCGCGACGATTCTCCGGTCGGTCCGCATCTTGAGTTGGTAGAGTTTGTAGAGATGCACTGCGGCGGTCCGGACTACGGCGTAGGTCGGGACGGCCAGGAGCAAGCCGAAGAAGCCGGCGAGGCTTCCGCCGGTGAGGAGCGCAAAGATGACGGTGACCGGATGGATGCGCAGCTTTCTTCCCATGACGAGCGGCGAGATGAGCTGACTCTCGAGCTGCTGCACGATCAGTATCAAAACTAGAACCTGGAACATGGCGGCGGGCGAATCGAGGAGCGCCACCACGACGCCGGGGACTGCACCGATGACGGGCCCGAAGTAGGGAATCAGGTTCGTGACGAGCGAAATGATGGCAAGAAGGAGCGGGTAATCGATTCCGAGAACCAGGTAACCGGCGAGCATGCAGCTTCCCACAAAGAGGCTTACAAGTATCTGTCCCTGAATGTACGCTGCGAGCGCGTCGCTCATGCGGCGAAGCACCTCGCTCCCCTCTGCCCGGTATTCTCCCGGCAGGAAACGCACGATCGCGCCGGGAAGGCGCTCGCCGTCCTTCAGCATGAAAAAGAGCACGAACGGCACGGTTCCGAGTATGAGCGCGATGTTGCCCACGAAGCCGGCGAGGGCGTCGAGGTTGCGCTCGATAATCCGGTATGCCTCGCCGGCCACATTGGCCATGGCGCGACCCAGGTCGAGGTCGAGATCGAGATCGTCGGGCACGATCGCGCCGAACGCCGGGTGTTCCTGAACCGTCTCAACGAGGGAGCGAACCGCGCGGACGAGCCCGGGCATACTCGCGATAAGCTGCTCCACTTGCGCCTGGACCAAGGGACCGACCACAAGAGCAATCGATGCAAGAAGAACGGCTATCAGCACGTACAGAAGCGCGATGCCCAGGCCCCGCGGCAGGCCGCTCCGCTCGACTAAGCGTACGAATGGCTGAGTCAGATAGAAGAGAACACCCGCAGCCAGCACCGGCAGGAAGACCGCGGTCACAAGTGCGACCACCGGTCGAAACACGAACGCTACATGCGAGCCGACCCAGATGATCGCAAAGACAAGGAGTATTTTTACACCGATCTGAATAAACGCGCTCTCTTGGAGCGGCGGCTTTCGCTTAGGCTCTTGGGGCATGGCGGCACTGTAGCGCATCCGCGCGGTGGATGCCAGCGTAGGCGGAAACATCGTGTCCTTCAGAGCGGAACTCCGAGGCGAAGCGCAGCAGGCCGGCGCGACAACGCAGGGCGACGCAGCGGGCGTCCATCCCACCTCCAAAGCCTAGCTGTCCACCCGCGTGCCTATCCAAGCCCGGGTACCGACTCCTAGTCGGTGGATACTACCGTGGAATCTACGTAGAGGAATGAACGACGAGCACTGTCGGACTCGATCCACAGGCTCGGGTTGAGAAGCGCAGTTATGCGGGCGTACGGAGGCACGAGAGTGGGTTGCAAGCCGGCCAAATCGAATACCTGCTCACCCGACTGGAATTCAACATACTCTCGCTTTGCTAGGTCGAACAGGAACCGGAAGTAGAGCCAGTTGATCTTGTCGTCACTCTCGTTGAAGCACAGCTTCTGCCCCCCGTCAGGCACCCATCCAAATCCGTCGGTACTTCCATCCTCGTATCGACGACCGAACCACTGAGGATCCACGCCTCGCACGTGTCCCTCGTTCTCCACCCCGTGAGCCCACTGCGTGTCACTGACGTTGGTTGCGCGCGAGTATTGCCAATGCTGTTTCATCCTTCCGCCGACACAATTCAGATACCGCACAGCCGGAAAGAATCGATACTCCCCGTCTTGCACATCGAACATGAAACCGAAAGCCCGCACATCGTTCTCGCCGAGCCCGGGACGGTCCTGTTCCGCCTTGTAGGTGAACCACATCTCGAACTGCAATAGCCTGCGCGGTCGGTATACGCTGAGGCGTTTTATACTCTGCCCGATACCGCCCGAACGAAAGGGGCTCGTATACGGATCAGCGCCACAACGCGTAGCCACCTTCAAGGAATAGAGGCCGCTCATCGAGCCATGGGTCCCCACCAATCGGTAGGTGTTGGTGCTAAGCATGGAAGGCCCGAAGTTGAGGCGGTTGATCGAACTCGGCCGAGAACGGAACCCTTCTTCGGTGAAGTTCGGCGTCAGGTCAACCCAGCCGTTGGTACCGGTGTCGAAATCGTCATAGCTCAGTATGTGAGGAAGCGGCTGAAACTTCGCCGATCCGTGGCAACAGGAGTAACTCGACATAACGACCTACCTCAGAGAAAAATCATATCTTCATGGTGCCATGCCTATATCCCAAATGTACACCTATCATCAATAGTTTGCTTTGCAGTTCTATCGTGTATTCATTACATTGACAGCCGTACAGGGCCATGCTAGGCTATATACGCCCCATCGCTATGTGCAGTCGGGAGTATCCTCTGTGAGGGCACGCGGGTGAACAGGCTATCCAAAGGCGATCGAGTTCCCGACGGTTTGAGCTTCCGGCTAACACGCCTCTGGCGGCACAGCTTCCCGAATCTTCTTATCCTGCCGGCCACTCTGTTCCTCGTTGTTCTCATCCTCTTGCCGGCTATACGAACCGTCATCATGAGTTTCCACGAGGTAACGCACGGCCTGGACGACGTATTTGTCGGATTCAACAATTACGCCCGAATGGTGCAGCACCGCGCTTTCGGCACCGCATTCTGGAACACCCTTTTCTTCACTGCCACCACGGTCATTGGGGAGGTGGGACTTGGTCTGGCTGCGGCCGTACTTCTGAGCACCCGCTTTCGCGCCCAGAAGCTTCTTATCTCGCTGGTGATGGTGCCGTACGCGGTGAGCGAAGTCGTGGCGATCATTATCTGGCGCTACATGGTGGAACCGCGCGTCGGCATTATCAACTTCCTGCTGATGAACATGGGCATCGAACAGATCCAGTGGGCAACGCAGATCAACCAGACTTGGATGCTGATCATCATTTTGAGAATATGGGTCCGGTTCCCCTTTAGTTTTCTGATCATCTATTCGTCGCTGATCGGCGTTCCAAAGGACCTCTATGAATCGGCGTTTATTGACGGCGCAACGAATTGGCAGGCATTCCGCAGGATTTCGCTTCCCCTGGTAGGTCCGGCCATCAACGTCGCCTCCATCTTCGCGTTCATGTTCGCCTTCCGGAACTTCGCTACGGTCTGGATCCTCACCCGAGGCGGTCCGGTAGGCCAGACCGAGTTGCTCTCTACAATGCTCTATAGGCAAGCGTTTCGGCACTGGCGGTTCGGATTCGCTTCGGCCATCGCAGTTGTCATGACGGTGTTGACCTTCGTGATCGCCGCGTACTACGTGCGCGGAATGTTCCACAGTATGTTCGGGCAGCGGAGGATGGGCGAGTGACGTATCAGAGAACCGTTCCTATGCGCATTTTCCGCGGGGTAGGCGTGACGCTCATCCTAGTATTCACGGTCTTCCCGGTGGCCTTTCTGTTCGCCTCGGCGTTCAAGCATCCGGCCGAGATTTTCCAATTTCCGCCGTCGCTGATATTTCGCCCGACTCTGCAGAACTTCTTCGATCTCCCGGAGGAAGCTCCGGCCTTTCTCATGTCGTTGCGCAACAGCGCCATAGTAGCGCTCACAGCCTCGATTCTCACGGTCATCCTTGCGGTTCCGGCCGGCTACGCCCTCTCCCGTCACCGGCGTCGGTTTCTTCACGCCAGTGCCTTCTTCATGTTGCTGGTACGGATGTATCCGCCGATAGTCCTTACGGTCCCTCTTTTTCCGGTGTTCTCCGCGGTGGGACTCGTGGACAACCTTTGGGCGTTGATTCTTCTTTACTCCGCTTTGTTCGTCAGTTTATGTACGTGGCTCATGAAGGTGTACATGGATGAAGTGCCGGTGGAGTTGGAAGAGGCGGCAACCATCGATGGAGCCAACAGCTGGCAGCGTCTCACGCGGATTATTCTGCCGCTGAGCGTTCACGGCGTTGTGGCTACCGCGGTTTTCGTCTCCATCTTCTCCTGGAAGGAATACACCTTCGCCTATATCTTCACCGGCGCGCGCACGCAGACTGCTCCCGTGATCCTGGACTTGATGCTTACCCCGCTGACGACAGTGAGCTGGGGGCCGATCTTCGCCGCCTCGACGTTACAGCTCTTCCCGATCCTCGTCTTCGTGTGGCTTATTCAGACGTACCTGACCGCGGGCATGAAGACGGGTGGAGTGAAAGAGTAATCCCCCGGCGCCGATTACCGATGCGGAGCTCGCCGTTCCTCGCCTTTCTTCTCCGCGGCCTCGCCGTCTTCAAGCCCGGCCTTGAACGGGGCACCCCAGCGCTCGAGCGTGTCCTGAACGTGCCGGACCGGCACATCGATAGGACGCAGTCGATTGCCGGCGGCAAGCGCAGCGGTGATGCCCGCGGCCTGCCCGGTCGCCATGCATGTCCCCTGAACACGGAGCGAGGCGTGGGCACCATGGTCGGCGGAGACGGGCCTGCCCGCTACCAAGAGATTGTCGATACTCGGCGGGATGAGACAGCGCAGCGGGATCTGATACGGCGCAACGCGGTAACGGATCTGATCCGCCGTTCCGCTCGGCGAGTGGACATCGATGACGTGACCGCCGAGCGCAATGGAATCCGGGAACTCGCGGCCGTCGATGACATCCTCGACTGCGAGTCGGTATACTCCTTGTATCCGTCGCGATTCTCGTACTCCGATGTGCGACCCACTGTCTATCAGAAAGGCGGAGCTGAACTCTGAGACATGCTCCTTCAGGAACGCCAGAAACTGGTGCATGTGATCGCGCCCTTCGATCTCGTTTCGCGTCAACGCATCGCTGTCGGTGCCATCTCCGAGTAAGCGAACCATATTGACCATCACCTCGCCCCGCCGAAACGTGCTTCCCCAGAACGTCCAGGGGCCACCAAACGGCGGAAGCTTTCCCTCCTGACGGAGTTGCTTGGCCTTCCGACGGATTCGCGAAGACACGTATGGAGCGTCAATGTCTCCGAGCGTATCAGTATCTACGCCGCCCAGCCGGAACATCAGGCTCATAGGCTGAAGGGCTCCGTCTTCCTCCCGACCCTTCTCGTACGGAGCTTCGCTCCGCTCCGCTACGTCGGCGTCTCCGGTGGCATCCACGACTACTCGCCCGACGAACGCCTCCCGGCCACTCTTGCTCTCGACGAGAAGCGCCGAGATGTGGGAACCATCCTTGAGGACGTTCGAGAAGAACCGGTGATACCGGAGGTCGACGCCGGACTCTATGGCCATCCGTTCGGCTACCCACTTCAAGATCTCAGGATCAAACGGCACATCCCCCCGAGCGCTACGCTCGCTCCCAGGCTCGACACCCTTCCGCTCCCCCTCGCCCTCTCGCGTCCCTGCGCCCTCCCGCGCTGCATCGGCCTGCCGCGCGCCTGGGTCCTCTCGCGTGCCCTCGCCTTGAGTACCTGCGTTCGATTGTTGGCACCCGTCGGCATCGTATGGTGGAGAGCTCAACGGAGGAATGATCGCTCCACCACAGTCCCGCAATCGCTCAATCAACTGCCATGGAACGCCACCGACAATCCGGCCCCCTCCATATCGGTGCCGCACGCCGGCGAAGGGGCCGACAAGCCCCGCCGTAGCCATTCCCCCGAGAAAACCATGCTGCTCGATTAGGACGGTCGACGCGCCGCAACGGGCTGAAGCCACGGCTGCGGCGATTCCTGCGGGACCGCCACCTACGACGACGACATCGCTCTGCGCCGATACGGCAGTTTCCCGAGAACCCTCACGAACGGAACGCACAGCACCACCTCTCTCTTACGTGGGCATATAGGGCAGACGGAGCGAGGCCGGCAGTGCTACGTCGAGCTGTTGCGGCTGTTGCCGCTGTTGCGGCTGTTGCGGCCGTACTCCGTCTCATTCTTTCAGAGCCAACTGGATGGTCAGTTGAACCGCGCCGTCATTTCCCTCCAAGACGTTGGCGAGCCGGAGCCACCCGCCAAAGTGAGAGACACGAACGAAGTGGCTTCCCGCCTCCGAGATCGCTGGGAACGAAGTTCCCTCGTCCAACCACTCTATGCCGTCCACTGAGACTTGCACGCGTGAACGAAGTCTGGTTCCCGTTCCTGTCATCTCATGTACCCGGACGAAGAACATCGCTTCTCCGGCCCAAGCCGTTTCGTACGGCTCGGTCTGGAAATCGCCACGATAGCTCTGCATCCGTTCCAGCACGACCGTGTAGAACTGTCTCATACGAGCTCTCCCTTGCCGGTGGAGTTCACAATCGAATCGACATACAGAAACACACGACGGTCCGTGTCGGCTTCGATCCATACGACCGGATTCAGCAGCTGATTGATGCGTGGATAAGCGTTCACCAGTGACGGAGCGATGCCTCGGAGATTGAAGTGTCGATCGACGGATTGTAGTTCCACGTACTCCCGTTTCGCCAGGTCAACGGTCAGAGCAAAGTAGTGCCAGTTTAGCTTGTCGGCGGTCTCGTTGAAGCAAAGCTTCTGTCGACTCCGGGGAATGTCATAGAATGCGTCACTCGATCCGTCCTGGTAGCGCTTCCCGTGCCACTGAGGATCCACTC
>PWGF01000334.1 GCA_003554375.1 Spirochaetaceae bacterium | reverse complement strand
ATCCGCTCTATGGCGACCGGCCGGGACATCCGGAAGGCAAGCCGCCGCGACATGCCGACCCTTCTGGCCAAGGGGCACCACGGCGCCACCACCGTAGCCACCACCATGCTCTGCGCCCACCTCGCCGGAATCCCGGTCTTCGCCACCGGCGGCATCGGCGGCGCGCACCGCGATGCGCACCGAACCTTCGATATCTCGGCCGATCTCATCGAGCTCTCCCGCACCCCGGTCGCGGTCGTATGCGCCGGAGCTAAGTCGATCCTCGATATCGGCCTGACTCTAGAAGTCCTCGAGACGCACGGGGTGCCCGTTCTCGGCTACCGGGCCGGCTCCTTCCCGGCTTTCTACCTCCGGGACAGCGGCTACCCCACCGACGACCGCGCCGACGATCCCCGGACCGTCGCACTTGCCATGGACGCCGCACGCCGGCTCGGCCTCGACTCCGGGCTCCTCGTCGCCAATCCCATCCCCGCCGAGTTCGAGCTGGACCCGCACGAGCTCAACGGGGCCATCGACCGAGCGGTCCGGGCCGCCGAGCACCACGGCATCCGCGGCAAAGAGGTGACCCCGTTCGTCCTCTCCCGCCTGGACCAACTCACCGAAGGGCGAACGCTCGCCGCCAACAAAGAGCTCGTATACGCCAACGCCCGCGTCGCCGCGGAGATCGCCGCGGCCCACGCCGCGCTGTGACTAAGGCAGACGCCCACCCGCGGCCCTATCCCCGATCGACTGGGAGGCGGGAGTACCTGCACGAACCGGCCCCCTACAAGTAAGCGCTCGTCCTTGATTCCGTACGTACGTAAGTGTACCATGTACGTATGAAAGTAACGGCTACGGAGCTTCGTCAGAACCTCTATCGCATTCTCGACACTTCGTTGGAAACGGGGGAACCGGTCGTAATCGAGCGGAAGGGGCGCACGATCCGCCTCGTACCCGAGCACGCTCCATCGGTATGGGATCGCCTTCCCCCGCAGGACGCGGCGGAGGGGGACCCGGAAGACCTCGTTCATCTCGATTGGTCGGGAGAGTGGACCCCCGGCGTATGACTCCGCTGTATCTCGATACCCACGTCCTCGTCTGGCTCTACGCAGGCGATGCCGACCGGTTTCCTCCGGCCGCTACACAGGCGCTGGAAACCTCACGGCTGCTCGCAAGCCCCATGGCCGGGCTCGAGCTCCAGTACCTGCACGAAATCGGCCGCCTCAAGCCCACCGCCGCCACGGTGCTGGAATACCTCGAAGAGCGGCTCGCCCTGACAATCGACGATACACCCTGCTCAATCGTGTCCCGCCGTGCATGGCAGCTCCGCTGGACGCGCAATCCGTTCGACCGGATGATTGTAGCCCTCGCCGCGGTCAACGCCGCTCCCCTCCTTACCAAGGACGAAGGGATACGTGCCCATTACCGTTTGGCACAGTGGGATTCCTGAACGCCGGCCGGTGGCAGGTGGCGCGGCCCATCGCACGCCGTTTTACACCAGCTATGACGAACCCATGTAGAACCCGGCTCCGCCCCCACTAGGAGAGCCGCCCCCCACGGGCGGGTTATCGGACGTGTATTGCCGTAGCCGGTATCCGCGCATCGCCGCGCATCGCCGCGATTTTCAAGAGTTCCCAGGTTCGCGCACCCACCTCAGGAGTCACACTGCACCGACTCTGCGACCATGAGGCGATCTTTGCCGGCACGCTTCGCGCGGTAGAGCGCATGATCGGCGCGAGAGATAAGCGAGTCCAGCGATTCCCCCTCGACAACCGTTGCCACACCGAGTGAAATCGTCACCACCGGACCGCGCCTTCGGCTCCCGGTCCGCCCGCTCGATCGCGCCGGCGCCTCCACCGCGCGGACCGCCTCGATCACGCGTTGACCAACCTGCGCGGCCGTTTCGGCATCGTTGCCTGGCAGCGCGATGAGGAACTCCTCGCCGCCCCACCGGCCGACGGAGTCGCCTCCCCGCAGTGTCCCCACGATTGCGCAGGCCGTTCGGCGCAACACCTCGTCACCCGTCTCGTGCCCGTAGCGGTCGTTGATCGCCTTGAACCGATCGAGGTCCCCCAGGATGACCGAGAACTGCCTACCGTGACGTTCGCGATCTGCGCGACACCGCTCCAACATTTCGAGCACTCCGCGGCGGTTGTATAGCCCGGTTAGCACATCGGTACGGGCGCGCTCCTGCAACTTCCGTTGCGCGCTCACAGCCGTTTGGCGCAAATGGTGAACAATTCCCGCAAGGATAGCAAACGCAACAATAACATTTGCCAACCGCATGGCGTTGATCACGACCGGATCAAGCTCATAATAGGCTCCGATGCTTCCGGCCACCAACACCAGCGCGACAAAGTAAACGAGAAAACCAAGCGCCCAAGCACCCCGCGCCCGGGACGAAGCAATCGGTGAAGCAGGCATAAAGGCGGTGAGAACAAGCAGATACAGCTGGAAACCGGCCCCAGCCCCCAGCAATACGGTAGCCAAGGTCGCATGAACGAAAACCTCCCCGCTCGCCACAACGAATGGAGAGACTACTCGCCCGCTCCTGCTCCCCCACGCCGCATACCAAAACGCCGCACAACTCAGAAAATTATACCATGCAAGAATATTCACCCCAAGCGCAAAGAACAGGACCACCAACACGGCGTGGACGCCAAGCCCCCACAGACACGCATGCCGGATGGCCACGACGCCGAGTTGCCGGCTATCTGCATACGGTTCGTACTCGGGCCGCGTTCCGGCGGCCATACCACACACTCCTTGGCTCCCTCCAAGGGATAATCATACCATACCTGCGATACGCCCGCGCATCTGCGGAGCCGCCTTTCCACCCCTCACTTCCTCAACGAGATGGCTTGCTCCATACATTGCTCCATACATTGCTCCGTACAACGACGGTCGTCTCTTGATTTCACACCATTCCCGCCGCGCTCAACGTGCGGCCACCGAGGAGGACGGCAAGCCGGATGGATGCCGCCCGGTTTCTCGTTGCATTGCCGTGCCGGCATTCCAAGTTATAATGGGTACCACCACTCGAGCCCGGGAGTGGCTCGTGAGAGTAGCTTGGTAAAGGCAAGGAGTCAGAGATGTTCGGGAAAGAAGACGAGTGCAGGCTCTCCCGTGAGGAGATCGACCAGCGCGTCGAGTCGCTTCTGAGCCGGCTCAAGCTCACGGAGAAAGTATGGCTCCTCAACGGCAACTGGGACATCGTGAAGAACCAGATCAAGTACAAGAACGCGTACAACCCCGTGCCGATCAAAACCAACGGGAACAGGCGGTTGGGAATCCCGCCCATCGCGTTCACCGACGGGCCGCGTGGCGTTGTCATGGGCAATTCCACGTGCTTCCCGGTCTCTATGGCGCGAGGGGCCGCGTTCGATCGTGATCTCGAGCGGCAAATCGGGGACGCCATCGGGAAGGAGGCGCGCGCTCAGGGGGCCAACTACTTCGGCGGAGTCTGCATCAACCTCCTGCGCCATCCGGCATGGGGGCGGGCCCAGGAGACCTACGGCGAGGATCCCTACCTCGTCGGTGAGATGGGCGCCGAGCTCACCCGCGGCGTGCAGCGTCACAACGTGATGGCGTGCGCCAAGCACTACGCGCTCAACAACATCGAGAACACTCGCTTCAAGGTGGATGTGAAGGCCGACGAACGGACCATGCGTGAAGTGTATCTCCCCCACTTCAAGAAGTGCATCGACGCAGGCGCCGCTTCAGTGATGGGCGCCTACAACAAAGTGCGCGGCGACCACGCATGCGAGAGCTCGTACCTGCTCACCGAAGTGCTCCGCGAA
The DNA here is from genome assembly GCA_003554375.1 of Spirochaetaceae bacterium. Classification (GTDB taxonomy): domain Bacteria; phylum Spirochaetota; class Spirochaetia; order DSM-27196; family SKKC01; genus PWGF01. Next base: position 5,541 of record PWGF01000334.1, on the reverse strand, counting down.
GACTGGGGGTTCGAAGGCTTTGCGATATCCGATTTCATCTACGGGGTACGTCACACAAAGAAGGCTATAGAGGCCGGTCTGGACGTGGAGATGCCGCTGCCGGTCCACTATCAGCGGAATCTGCTCAAAGCGGTGAAGGACGGCACCGTCTCCGAGTCCACCGTGGACCAGGCGGCACGGCGAGTGATCCGCACCCTTCTGGTATTCCAGAATACGCTGGACCCGCGGAGCTACGGCCCCGGGGACGTCGTCGCCGAGGAGCACGTACAGCTCGCCCGCGAAGCCGCGGAAAAGTCTGCGGTGCTCATCAAGAACGCCGGCCCCGTTCTGCCGTTCAGCCCCTCGGTGAAGAAGGTCCTGGTGGTGGGAAGCCTCGCCGCCAAGGAGAACACCGGCGACCGCGGCAGTAGCTGGGTTCGCGCGCCGCACGTCGTCACGCCCCTGGAAGGCCTGCGCACCTACCTCGGCGACGGAGTCGAAGTCTCACACTGCGACGAGACGGAGATCGAGCGGGCGAAGGAGATGGCCGCGGACGCCGATTGCGTCGTTGTCGTTGCCGGGAATGACTACAACGACGAGGGCGAGTACTTAGGTATGGAAGGCATCACCGAAGGCGAGCATCCGATCGTAACGGGGCTCAAGAACCAGCGGATGCCGATCCGTGCCAAGCTCGTAAAGCGTGTGCTGAAGAAGATGGTATCGACGGACGGTTCCGGCATGGGACAAGCTCTCGGCGGCGACCGCGCCAGCCTTTCGCTCAAGGAGCCGGAGATCCGGATGATCCGAGAGGTTGCCACCGTCAACCGGAACACAGTCGTGACCCTCGTGGGCGGCAGCATGATCATGCCCACCGAATGGGACCAGGAGGTACCTGCTATCCTCTACGGCTGGTACGCCGGCATGGAGGGCGGCACGGCGCTCGCACGCCTTCTCTTTGGCGACGTCTCGCCCAGCGGCAAGCTGCCGTTTACGATCCGCAAGACAGAGTCCGACCTGCCGTATTTCAGCTCCACCGACCTCGAAATCGAATACGGGCGCTATCATGGCTATACCCTCCTGGACAAGAACGGCGTGACTCCGATGTACCCGTTCGGTCACGGGCTCTCGTACACCACGTTTTCGCTCGCGAAGCCGCAGGTTTCGGCGGGCGAGCACGGCCTGAGCGTAGCGGTAACCGTGAAGAACACCGGAGACCGGGACGGCGCCGAAGTGGTGCAAGTCTACGTAGGCATGCCCAGATCAAAAGTAGCCCGGCCGGTGAAGCTGCTGAAAGGCTTCCGGAAGATCTCCCTCGCCGCGGGCGCATCCGAGACGGCGACTATAGAGGTCCCGCGCGATGAGTTGCGCTACTACAGCGAGGAAGAGGGTCGGTGGGTCTTCGAGCCCGGAACGTACCGGGTCTTCGTCGGGACAAGCGCATCCGAGAGTGATCTCAAGAGCCGGAAGGTGAAGCTCGGGTAAGGCGCTCCTTCGAGAACTCTGACGCTGGTATGGCGCTCGAGTTCCGTCGGGAGCGCGCACTCATCCTGCTGACCGGTATGCAGCTGTGTACTCCGAGCTCCAAAGCAAGCCCGAAAAGGGACCGTCCGGAATCACGCCCTCGCATACCGGTCCGCCCAGAGCTGACCCAGGAAGTACTCCCACGGGAGAATGTCGATATTGCCCTGTTTTCGCGGACGGCGTTCCCGGCATACGACGATTGCCCGCTCTACTGTCCCCTCTTCCATGATAGCTCTCAGGCCGCCAGTGTGCTTTTCGTGAGCGGTTCGTGCCCCCTTCACCTCTATCGCGATGCGCCGGTCAAGCAGAAAGTCCACCTCGAACCCGGAACGCGACCGCCAGTAGGAAAGCTCCGACCGCGGCGAACGGTAGTCGATCCAGGCTCGCAGCTCGAGAAAGATGAAATGCTCAAAAAACTCTCCGAAATCGGCCGAATTCTCCTGGATCACGGGTAGCCGCCTCAGGGCGCGAACCACGCCGGTGTCGAAAAAGTAGAACTTCGCCGTCTCGATTGCTTTCCGCTTGTGTGTCCCGGTGTACGCGGGTAGCTGGAATGCAAGCAGGGTGTCGGTTAGCACCGAGAACCACTGGACCACTGTCTGTCGTGCCACTTGAGCGTCCCTGGCGATATTGGTGTAGTTGATCATCTGGGCATTTGACGCGGCTGCGGTCTCCAGAAAGCGCGCGAACGCCGGAAGGTTCCGGGTAAGGCCTTCGGCTGAGATTTCCTCGGTCAGATAGCGGTCCACGTACGCACCCAGCCCTTCATCGGGGTCCTCGGATAGATAGTGCGGTGGGAGCAATCCTGCGTTGAGCGCACGGTGAAGGTCGAAACGATCCGGTTGCAGCTCGTTCCACGTGAACACGTGCATGCGCCGATCGCTCCCGCGGCCGCCCAGCAGTGACACTCCCGAGCGTTTGAGAGACCGGGCACTGGAGCCGGTGAGCAAGAAGCGGAGCCCCCGCTCTTCGATCATCAGGTGAATTTCTTCCATAAGTGCCGGGTTCTTCTGTATCTCGTCGATAACCACGAGCGAATCCCGGATATCCCGGGCCTCAATCTCCTGGCGAATGCGCGTGGGGTCGGCCAAAGTGGCAAACAGAAGCCCTTGGTCGAGCAGGTTGAATACAGCCGCCGGCTCTCCGGCCAGCTGGTACCGAATATAGGAGCTCTTCCCGGTCTGCCGGGGGCCGAATAGCATAACCGTACGGCTCTCTAAGAGGCGGTTGAGATCGAGGTCTCGACAAACATAGTTACCAGCGCCATCCCTCATAGCGATTTTCATGATAATCGCCATCAGTATTGGCGTCAATTCCTCGAGTTCGCCGTGGTCCCTTCGGTAGTCGACGTTCCCTTCCTGCGCTCCAGCCAGGGATCGGAGGGTGCAAACCGCTCAGTCGCGGCGCGGCGCCTCCTCGCGGCACACGGAAAAGAGCTGGACACGGTTCCTGACACCAAGCTTGGCGTAGATGTTCTTCACGTGAGTCTTCACCGTGTTGTTGGAGATGCACAGGGTTTCTCCGATCTCACGGTTGGTCTTGCCGGCGGCCAAGAGCCGGGCGATTTCCGCCTCCCGCGGAGAGATCCCGGCGCTGCGGGCAAGCTTCCCGGGAAGAGATAGCTCCTTCGACCGGCCGTAGTCGTGGAAGTACTGCCTGCTGATGAAGAAGTACAGGAAAACCACAAAGACGGAAAAGCTCAGGTAAGCGATCTTGAAGGGGTGGTCGCGGAAGAAAAGGAGATCGATCGGCAGGACCGCCGGAAGCGGCACAAAGGCGACTATCATCCCGGTCAGGAGGCTCTCTTTCTCCCACGATTCCGCGCGCTTCCGGTATACCAGCGATGCGACGCCGAGAAATGTCATGAACATGCTCCCGGCAAAAAAATGATACCGGACGGTCACCGCCATCGCGTATCCCCAATCGCCGCCACTCTCATTCAGAATGAAAAAGAGGCTCAGCACCGCGAAAGCGCCGACAACAATACTGATGATCACGCGTCCCAAGGCTTTCTTCGAAGCTGCCGCGGGCAGTAAGTCCACAAGGTAGCGACTCATCGAAAACAAAATCGCCGCCGTCGCGAAGACCGATACGAAAGTCACCCACAGCGTGAACGCGGCATACCCGTCGGCGCCTGCCGCAACATCAGGGAAGACGCGCGTCACGTACGTAACGGTGACCATGGTCCCCATCTGCACGCAGAGCGGCACCAGGACCGCCAAAAGCCGCCGCGTGTACGCGTCCCGCGCCCGAACGTGCAGAAGCACGCACAGGCAAGTAACCGACAGAACCAACGCCGTGGTTAGGAAGAGCAGCGCGTCGCCTATTGCAAGCACCAAATCGGCAAGCCCCCTTTCGGGGGGCATTATGCCGATTTCGGGCATGTCCGTCTCGGGCGGCGCGGCGCCGCCCGGCTAGCGCGACCTGTTAGCGCGCCCTGCTAGAACAAGTAAGCCGCCGATATCTCAATGCCGTGGTTGCCGGACCATGCGGAGAACGGGCCGTCCGGCCCGTCCGCGGCTTCGCCGAAGTGACGCGACGTGGCGGAGACCGAGAACGCATCGTCCACGTCCCAGCGGAGCGACGGGAAGACGGCAAACTCGCGGGACTCCACCTGGAATGCCCCTCCGACTCTTGCCGTGACGCGGTCCCGGAACAGCGGGACTTCAACGACTGGATAGAGCGATTGGGAGAAAGCCGCTCCGTCGACCGACTGCGCAACGTTGACGTCGAACGGATCATCGGCGTCCAAGAAGAAAACGTATCTCCCCTCCCACTGCATGCCGGCGAATGCGTCGGTCCCGGGCACCGTGAGATCGGCCCCGACGACCGCCGACACGGTACTGTTGTAGCGCGACGGGTCCGTACCGTCGGCATCCTCGCTGTGCCGGTAAGCGGCTTCCACGGCCAACCGGACCGGTCCCGCGGCGATCGCCGCCTCCGCGCCGTAGAGGTGGAAGCGCGTGTACCGGATCGACCCCGTCGTCTCAAAGGTGGCCGGGTCCACCTCCACCAGAAGGCCCGGGGCCGGATGGAACACGTAGGCGTAGATGAGCCCAAGATCCGCGGCTCCGAGCGTACTCCGCAGCCGTCCGGCGATCTGGCCGTAATCGATGGTGCGCGTGTCCGGCTGGTCGGCGTCGTCGAAGAGCGCGGCGTGCTCCTCGGGGATTGCCGACCACCGGCCCTCCGCCGCCACGCGATCCGGCTCGAAATAGGGCGCCCACACCGCGTCGAGTGTTGCCGGCCCGAGCCGCGCATGGAGTGCAGCCATGAACTGCGGGATCTTCATCGCCGCCGGATCGTCGATGACACCGGTCCGGAGGTCGCGCGCCGAGAAGGGGTCCACGGCGTGGACGCCGTCGGCGGTTCCCCACTCGGTTGTAGTCACTCCCGCTTCGATGCGCCCCCAACCGAGGTATCTCCGGACGACAGCGCGCCGGATCACCTCTTCCCAGGTTGGTGCCGCCCCGAGCTCCTCGGCGTCGACCGTGAGGTCGGCCAGAGCCTCCGTCGCGGCTGAGTCCCATCGAACCGAAAGATCGGCGTACGGGAAGAAGGCGGTGGCAACGTCCTGCCACCGTTCCGTGTCGGCGTCGGTCTCGATCCGGGCGGTGGCGCCGACGGCACCGGAGAAGGTAATCGCCGATCGCTCCGGACCGGTATCGGCCGGCTCAAAGATATCGGTGAAACCTTCAGCCGGCGCATGCGCGGCGACAACCAGACCGAGCGTGATTGCGATGGCAAGGCGCCCAGGCCGCGCCGCCTTGTGTGTCTTCATGCCTATAGCCTCCCGGTCTCCAGGAAAGAGACCGTGAAATAGCCTTCGTTGAGCGGGATATCGAACCGCGCCTGGAGTGTCCGGACGCGGGTCCGGTGCCCCGTTTCGAGGGTGGTCATCGTGACGTCCGTCGCTACCCAGCGACCCTCTACTCGCTCGGTCTCCGTTACGACGAGCTCCTTGGCCGGGTCGTTGCCGGACTCCCAGAACAGGACGCGCACAGGCAGGTAGGTCGACGTGGCGACCCATACGACCGTTCT
>PWGF01000393.1 GCA_003554375.1 Spirochaetaceae bacterium | reverse complement strand
TCACCGTGAGGAGGTACCAGCTTGCCGAGCCGGTGAGGTAGCAGTACAGCCCTCGGCCATTCGGATCGAAGTACTCCGGAATGCCCGGGTACATCCCTGAGGTGGTCGAATTACTTGCCGCGGAGTAGATGGTACGGAGAATCCGCCACGCTTCATGAGGTCTATATCTCCGGTAGAGCGCGTATGCGAACATGACCGCCATGTGGCTAAACATGGCTCCGTTCTCCTTATGGCCGTATGCAAAGCCGAAGCATCGTCCAAGATCCATTTTCACTTCGCGAAAGTCGGTGTTCAGGCGATACCCACCGACCGACGGGTCCCAAAGGTGGTCCTGTGCCGAGTGAAGAATCCGATCCAGCTGCTCGTCGGTCGCAATCCCCGACATGACCTGGAAGACCTGTCCGGTCAGCGTCATGCGATTTCCGGAAGGAAAGCGTCCTTCGACGCGCGAACCGGTGTTGTCGTAGTACCCGTTGAACCAGCCGTAACCCGCGGAGGTCTCGACCCATTCATTGTGGCGAATATGTCTTTCCGTCCACTCGCTTTTCTGCCGGAGATCCTCCTGGAGCGCCTCCGGACGCACAGCCACACGCTCCCCGCTGGGACCATGGCGACAGTTGTCAAAGAATTCTTGGAGTCGGCGTCGCTTCCGATCGGGATCGTCGTAGTCGAGCGGGTCGCCTCCGCACCGGTCGAGGAGTTGCAGAATCTCCTCCGCAATGAGGATAGGACGGCTGCTCCGTTCGGCGAGGCGGCCGACTATCTCTCCGAGTCGCCTCAGGTTCGCTGCGTAGAGGCCGGTGAAGGCGACGCTTTCCCCGCGATCCGGAGCCATATCCAGCGCGTCATTCCAGTCCGCCCCCTCCAAACGGATGCAGTTGTTTTCGCCAACGTGGAAGAACGCCGACAGATGTTGGAGCAGAAGGTGCTCGAGTACGCTGCCGCTGTACGGCGTGCCGCGGTGGGTATGGAGAATCGTGCCCGAGCTTGCAGGATCATCCAGCTTCTCCTGAGCCCGTGCCCACTGGCGATCGGAGAAGTAGTACTGTTCCTCCAACAACAGCTCAACGTCCCCGGTTTGGTCGACATAGAGAAGAGTTGCCAACAGGGGCCACGCGCCGTGATCCATCCAGACACGCGTTATGTTGTTCCTGTCGGCAATGAACTCGCCGGGCTCAGTGCCGATGATCGTTGCGTTTGTCCCGTCGAAACGCACGCCGGCGAAGTTGCTCAGAAGCATGTGCCGGACGCGTTGCGGCTCCATAAGCAATAGAGCCAAACAGTCTTGCCACAGGTCGCGCCACCCCCTTCCTCCGCGCCCGTAGTCGTGGTGTGGGAGAAAGGAGCATCCGTACAGCCGGCGGAGAATCGGCTGTACGGATACCCAACGCATCCATAGATCGAAACGACTATCCGCGGTATTGCACCTTACGCTGTCGAGTTTCTCGTTCCAGAATCCGACATTCTCTCTGTGCTCTCTCTGAAATGCTCCCGGACTGGTGAAGAGCTTGTGCGCAGAGCGGGCTTCGTCCGCGTTCGGGAATATCCCTGCCATGGCGATATAGGAGTGCTCCTGGTCAGGTTCCAGCGAAAGAGACGGGAATCGCAACGCGCCAATTGCTTCGCAGCCTTCTACCAGCCTTCCCGGTTCCGACAGAACGCGTTCCGCGTACGCTGCGTCATAGATTGCCCGGGGAGCTTCCGCGTCTCCTCTTTCTCCGATGTATCGATCGAGGTCCGGGAAGGCGCCAACAGGCAAGCCACCGTGTTCTTCCACGGCGGTCACGGCGTACACCGTGGTGTTGGGCTTATGACCGCGCTCGTCAAAACTCATGGTAGGCCGGAGGAATACCCCGATCTCCTCTACCCATGCCCGATGGAGAAGCGAGGTTACGTGACGGTGATCGCGTATCGAGTCCGCCGAACGCCCGTAGAGCGGTATCGCTAAAGTCGGCGTAAACGTGACGTTTTCCCTGCCCAGGTTTCTAATCGTTACCCTTGTAACCTCGCAGGTAACGTCCCGTACCGGCACAAATGTGGTCATCTCTACCTGTAGGGGGAGCTGCCGATGGCGGCGGCTAATTTTGTGCCATAATAGCCCCCCGGTGACCGCGTGGTCCTCCGCGCCATCTTCCGGAGCAGCCGACGCCTTCTGTTGGTGAGAAGCTCCGGTAACCGACCACGGACCGTACTCCGCGATATCAAGCCAAAGTGTGCGGACGAGACGTGTGTTATGCAGATCCACCGATGAGATGGGGGGCATCAAAAAGTGGTTCTGGTCGGTTTTTGCATCGCCTCCGCCGTCCGGAGTTATGCAGCCTAGATATCCTGCCTCATTGGCGAGTGGGAAATACGGGGAAGTGGCCTGATCGAATTGTTGGATCTCGAACGTGCCGATTTCGTCAATAAAACTCCACATGCGCATGAACCGCCTTTCGTGTTAACTGTTTTGGAGCCGCAAGTACCGTTGCTCCATCAAAGCATCCCCCTCCGAGCAGTCGGAGGGGAGCATCCACCATTAGCTTCAATTGTCGCACAGAATGTTGCGTGTCGCAAGAAAAAAACACGAATTTGGGGTTGACGTGGCGGGAAAGCCGTGGGAGACTGTTGATAGTTTCTTGCAGCAATGATGCCAGGGCGACGGATGTCGGCCTTCATGCTGCGGGAACAATGGACGGGTGCTGATGACCGGCATGGCAGCTGTCGGAGTTGCCAAAATGCACGGGCAGTTCCCGCTGAGTCGGAATTCAGCTCGGAGAGCTGAATTGAGCTCGCTACAGGGCAATTACGTAAGGAGGAACTGATGAGACGATCGGTTCAGGTTTGTTTGGCAGCAGCAGTGATGCTGTTAGTCGGGACGGCGTTTCTGTTTGCGGCAGGACAGCAGGAAGCCGTCGTGGATGTGGAGCCCTTCGATCCGGATCGTGAGTATACGATCTCGATCGGTGGGTACGGAGAGCTGGAGGACGCATATCGGGCGGTCGCTGAAACGGACGAGTTTCAGGAGCGGTTTCCGAATATCACCCTCGAGTTCGAAACGGCCGACTTCGACGGGCACCACGAGCGGCTAACGACGGTCATTGCCGCCGGTGAGGCGACGAACCACATTGAGGCGCTGGAGATCGCGTACATCGCTCAGTTCGTCGCAGGCGGAGGGCTTTACGACCTCGCCGCGGAGCCGTTCAACGGGCTTGAAGCGGGAGAGGATATCGTCGACTACGCCATGGCGAACGCCACGACGGTGGACGGCGAACTGTTGGCAATGCCGGTCGATATCGCCCCGGCGGTGCTCTTCTATCGCGAGGATCTGGTTACCGATTCGGGGGTGAGCGTACAAGAGATGCAGAACATCTCCGACTGGGATGAGTTCCTCGACATTGCCGAACGCGTCACCCGAGATACGACCGGCGACGGCGAGATCGACCAGTACGCGCTTCCGACGGCGGCCGAGGTCGCGGACGTGCCCCTTAGCGGCGGAGCAGGTGGGTGGTTTGGCCCCGACGGCGACCCCCTCGAGCCACGCGAGAAGTTCATCGGCGCGCTCGAGCTCGTTCGTGATATCCGGGAGGCCGGCGTCGACGCGGACCTGGGAGCTTGGAGTGAACCGTGGATTCAGAGTTTCGCCGACGGAACCGTTGCGATGACCGCGAACGGAGCTTGGTTCGGTGGGGCGCTCCGAACCTGGATTGCGGCGGACGTCGAGGACTGGCGAGTGGCTCGCCTGCCTGAGCCTGCGAGTATCGGCGGAACATTCCTCTCGATTCCGGAGCAGGTTCCCGACGACAAAGTAATGGCAGCCTGGAAGGTTATCGAATTCCTCACGACGAACCCGGAAGCACAGTTGACGACGTTCGAGACGATCGACGCCTTCCCCGCCTTGGCGACCGTGTACGACGATCCGATTATGCAGGAGCCCGTCGACTACTACGGCGGCCAGCAAGTGCGCGAGATTTTCGCTGAGATCGCTCTGGAACACCCCGAGCTGGACGTGACCGAATTCGACGCGGAGATTGACGGAATATGGGGTACCGCGGTGACCGGTGTCATCGAAGGTGACCTTACGGTCGAGGAAGCGTACGAACAGGCACTCCAAGAGATACTGGCTGTGATGTGATGCAGCGTCGGCGTTATCCGTGCCTTCCGCGCGGATGAACCGAAGCATTAGCTGCGGCGCGCTCGGGGCCTACAAGCTCCGGGCGCGCTGGTAGCTTTGTTGGAAACTGATGGAGGAGGTCAGGGCCTGATGAGCCAGAGAATCACCAGGAGCGAAAGGGCGTTCTCTTCGAGAGACCCCAGGGCGACGAACGTATGGGGAGGCTCGCAGGGAATCACGAGCCGGCATCTCAATAAGGTTCTCAGGAGAGTGCCGGTCTATCTGACACTGTGCCTGTTTGTCGTACTGTTTGCGTTCCCGTTCTACTATCTGTTTGTGCTTGCTACGTGGCCGCGGCAGCTTATGTTCACGAGTCCGCCACGGTTGTGGTTCGGTCCCGGGCTCGCACACAATATCCATGCACTGTTTGAAGCAATTCCGTTTCACGTCAACTTCTTCAACAGCGTGGGGATTTCGGTGAGTGCCGTAGTTACTCAGCTATTCTTCTGTACGATGGGCGGCTTCGCGTTCGCCAAGTACAGTTTCAAAGGGCAGAATGTTCTCTTCTCCCTCATACTGGCGCTCATCGCAGTCCCTCCGTTTCTCAACATCATCCCGTTTTTCCAGATGATGTCGGCCTTCGGCTGGATAAACACGTGGTACCCGTTGATCGTTCCCATGATGGCCAATCCGTTCGGGATCTTTCTCATGACGCAGTTCCTTAAGACTTCCATCCCGCCGGACTTGATGGACGCCGGCCGAATTGACGGGATGAGCGAGTTCGGCATATTGCTGCGCGTTGTCTTCCCTTTGGCGAAGCCGGCGATGAGCGTGTTGGGAATTGTTACGTTTGTGGGCACATGGAACAACTTCATGGGAGCGCTGGTGTTTCTGCCGAATTTGGAGAGAACAACGATTCCGGTGGCTCTTGCGCGGCTGTTCCACCAAGCTCACACGGACTACGGCGCGGTTATGGCCGGTACGGCTGTGAGTCTGTTGCCCATAATGCTTGTGTTTGTCTTTTTCTCTCGGCGAATCATATCGGACCTGCAAGCCGGAGCGCTTCGGGGTTAGGAGGCGAGCGATGAAACTATATAAGTTCCACCAACAGCGGATGGCGCCGTACCTGTTTCTGGCCCCGTTCCTCATACTCTTTGTAGTGTTCGGCCTGTACCCGATTGCCTACTCGATCTTCATGAGCTTCTTCGATTGGCGGATGTCGGGGATGCAGGAGTTTGTGGGGCTGGAGAACTATACACGGCTGTTCGAAATCGATCCCTTCTTTCCCCGATCGATCTACAACACCGTGGTTCTCCTGATCTTCGGCTCGATGCTGCAGCACGTTTTCGCTATCCCATTGGCGATTACGCTCAACCAGTCATGGCTAAAGGGGCGTGGCTTCTTCAAGGCGGCCTATTTCCTCCCGTACATCACCAGCGCGGTTGCCATAACCCTGGTGTTCAATATGGTATTCGCGCACAGCGCCACCGGACCGCCGACCGGTTGGATCAACTACGCTCTTGAAAACTGGTTCAATATCCCGCGCGTTCGGTGGCTGAGCTACCCGCCGGCGATGCACGCGACGCTTTCAATCATGCTCAACTGGCAGTTCATCGGCTGGAACGTGGTGATCTATTTGGCGGGACTGCAGTCGATTCCTACACAGCTCTATGAAGCAGCGCGGATCGATGGAGCTTCGCTTATGCAGCAACATCTGCGGATTACTCTGCCGCTTCTTCTGCCGGTAATCTTCTTTGCTACGACGCTATCGATTATCGGAGGCATGCAGCTGTTCGACCAGCCGTTCATCCTCTTCGATGGGTATGGCGGCCGTGGCGGCGCCGGGAACGCCGGACTGACGGCAGCCTACTATCTGATGGTGCAGGCTTTCGGCGGTATAGGGCGATTTGGACGAGCGAGCGCAATCGCGTGGACGCTGTTCGTGTTCATCATTCTGCTGACGGTTCTCAACAAATATGTGAACAAGCGCCTGGAGGAGCGATAGCTCGGTGCGAACCCGGAAAGGCTGGGGCGGCGGCTTGAAGCAAGCCGCCGCGATAGCTGAAGCGGGGCCGGGGCAGGAGCGTGAGCCACCGGCGAGCAAGCTGCACGGCGCGAGTCCAGTGACTTATAGACGAATTGGAGCCTCTGAGCCAACGGCCCAGCTGGGACGGAGGCCGGAGGCTGCTCGAAACAGCATGCGGCGCTCGAGGGCGGAAGAACAGAGATACGCCGACACGTAGGGCGGCCGGCGGCGACAACGAGTCGACGAAAGCGAGTGGTTCCGATGACGGATTTCGGCACGGAGGGGAGCATGGTAATGAGCGGCACCAAGAGCGGGTACAGATACCCGGAGACATTTGTGTACGGTGACTATCACAATCACCCCCCTCTGTCGGGATTCCTGCCCGGCATCGCCGGAGTACGGGGAGTGCCCCTGTGGGCTTTCTATGTTAATCGCGGCCAGGGCATCGCTAGTTTTGGAGTGGAGAGCAAAGACGGAAGCATTGTACGATTTCAGTCGGCCGTTACCGCATATCGCGCGGTATCCGAGGAGGGGTTCCGGACTTTCCTCAGGCTCAATCGGTCCGGACGGCACGGAGACCAGGGCAACAACGCAGAACTGTACGAGCCGTTCCAACCGGAGGCGGCCGGCGTGGAGACGGAGTTTGTAACCACTCCGTGGTCACTGGAGGTCAAGGAGACGAATCCTCGGCTCGGGATAACGGTGCGCGTGGACTACTGCATTCTCCCCGACGAGCCGGTAGCGGGGCTGATTCGGCGGGTGTCTATCGAGAATGGCGGGGACGGGGATCTGCGTCTGGAGGTATTGGACGGGTTGCCGATTGTCGCACCGTCTGGGGTACCGCACGCTGCGCTCATGAATACCCCGACGACGGCCACTGCCTGGATGCAAGCTGAGAAGCCTCGCTCGAATATGGGCTTGTTCCGGGCCCGGGCGAGTGTGGGCGACACTACCGACGTGTCGGCGATTCGCAGCGCTCACTTTGCCGGAGCGACAAGTGTCGAAGATGGGTCGCCGGGCCGCAAAACCTCGAAGCTCGAGCTGATCACGGATCCCGATTCCGTCTTCCCACGCGGGACGCGTATGCTGTGGCCGGCTAAGATTCTCGCCAGATGTGACGGACAGCGCAATAGCGTGGCCCGGGTGAGCTCGAGCGATTGTGGTGGAACGAGAAGCGACGACGGAACACGGATAGCTGAGACAACGGTAAGCGGGAAGTTCCCGTGCGCACTGTTCACGGGGAGATTCGAGGTGCCGGAGGGAAGCTCCGTTACCCTCTGCGAAGTATTCGGACACATGACCGACGATTCATTGACCGGTTATGTCGCCGAACGGTTCACCGATTCGGCATACCTGTCGAATGCCCGGGATCGATCTCGGGAGATCGTAGGAGAGGTCAGCGAGCGCGCAGCGACGCGTACGAGCCGGCCGGAGTTCGATGCTTACTGCAAACAGAGCTTCCTGGACAACGCTCTACGAGGGGGGGTCCCTCACCGGCTGACGACGGGCAGTAGCGCCTTCACCGTGTCAGTGTTCGCGCGAAAGCACGGGGATCTCGAACGGGATTACAACTGGTTCAACCTACCTCCCGAGCCGTATTCGCAGGGGTCTGGAAACTTTCGCGATGTGTGTCAGAATCGGCGGCTCGATGTGGTACACGAGCTGGCGGTGGAGCGTGCAACAATACACGAATTCGTCAGCTTGATTCAGGCCGATGGTTATAATCCGCTGGTGGTTGAAGCGCAGCGATTCACGCTGTCGCGAAGTGCCATTCGGTTAGGCCTGGACTGGCTCATGGAGCTTTCGTCTATCGACGAGGAGGCGGAGCGGATGTTGAGGGAACCGTTCACCGCGGGAGCCCTCTACCGTGTGCTGCGCCGGGCACGGGAACGATTGCCCGCTTCGGTGGATGAGTGCTTCAGCGAAGTCCTCGGCAAGTGTCGAGTGAGCTTCAGAGCTGAGCACGGCGAGGGATTCTGGATCGACCACTGGACGTATATTGTCGACCTCTTGGATTCGTACAAGGCCGTATATCCTGAACGGGAATATGAGCTGTATTTCGGAAGTCGGGACTACCCGTACTATGACAATGCGTACACGGTGGTTCCTCGTGCCGCCAAGTGGTACGTTCGCGCCGGCCGGCTCCGTCAGTGGAATGCGGTTGTGGTTGATCCGGAGAAGACGGAGCGGATCGCCGCGCGCGATGCGGACAAGCATTGGGTACGAGACAGGCGAGGGCATATCTACTATGCCACGTTGTTCGAGAAGCTTCTCTCTCTGGCCACAGTGAAATTTGTTTCGCGCGATCCGCTCGGAATCGGTCTGGAAATGGAGGCCGACAAGCCCGGCTGGAATTATGCCATGAACGGTTTGCCCAGTATATGCGGGTCTTCGCTCTCGGAAGTATGGGACCTTATTCAGCTTGTTCAGCGAATGGACGCTGCTTTGGCCGTGGTTCCCGGGGATGGCCGGCGGATCGAAATGGCGGAAGAGGTCGCGGAGCTGTTACGTTCGAGCGTCGAGCTTCTTGGGCGCCGCCACGAGGAGAACAGCGGGGAAGAAGCTGCGCCGGCAGGAGGCACTTCCGGCGAAGCTGCGAATAGAAGAGTCTACGAAGGATTTGCGGGGGCTTCCGCAGGCAACAATGGGCTTGCGGACGAGGAGATGCTCCAGAAGCGGTGGCACGCTATGAGCTCGCTTCGAGAGCAATACCGGGAACGAACTCGACTTGGGTTTACCGGTCGCCGGGAATCGTTGGAGCCGGAGTACATCCGGCGGAGCCTCGAGCTCATGGAGGCGGAGCTGCGCGCGGGGGCGGAACGCGGACGGAACCTAAACGGCGGTAGATACCCCACGTTTTTGGTGTCGCAACCGGTCGATCTGTCGGTCGTTCAGGCCGGCTTAGAGAGCGGAGAGGTGCCTGAGGCAGCACGTTTCCACATGAGAGCGTTGCCGGACTTCCTCGAAGGGGCGATGAAGGCTGTGGCAGGAGTCGGGCACCAAGATGCGGCTCGTGAGATTCATCGGCGCGTCACCGACGGTCCACTCTACGATCGGGCTCTCAAGATGTACCGGTTGAACGCGCCGTTGGATGGTGAGGGCGTGGAGATCGGTCGTGCTCGCTCCTTCACCCCGGGATGGCTGGAAAACGCATCGATCTGGCTCCACATGGAGTACAAGTACTTGTTGGCGCTTCTTCGAGCGGGGTTGTAT